>JAHDCH010000195.1 GCA_020629995.1 Pseudaestuariivita sp.
GAGCTGGTGCAGGCGGGCGCGATTGGCCGGGTGATCCAGACGCTGGGCATCGGGCCGCACAAGCAGAACCTGAAGACGCGGCCGGGCTGGTTCTTTGATCGGGGGCGGTACGGTGGGATCCTGACGGATATCGCGTCGCATCAGGTGGACCAGTTCCTGCACTTTACCGGAGCGAAGGACGCGGAGGTGACCCACGCGCATGTGGAAAACACCACCGCGCCGCAGCATCCGGGGTTTCAGGATTTTGGCGAGATGGTGCTGCGCGCGCCCGAGGGGCATGGCTATGTCCGGGTGGATTGGTTCACGCCGGATGGGCTGCCGACGTGGGGCGATGGGCGGTTGTTCATCCAGGGCACCGACGGGTTCATCGAGCTGCGCAAATACACGGATATCGGTCATCCGCACCGGACCAACACGCTTTATCTGGTGAACGGGGAGGAGAATGCACGAATTGCCTGCGACAATTCGGGGCTCCCGTATTTCGACCGGCTGATCGCGGATGTGCAGGACCGGGGCGAGAGCGCGATGCCGCAGGCGCATGCGTTCAAGGTGATGGAGCTGGCGATCAAGGCGCAGATGAAGGCCGAAGCGCCATGAGGCGCGTGGCCATCGTGGGGGCCGGGATCGGAGCGCAGCACGCGGCGGGGTTTGCCGCGGCGCCGGGGTGGCAGGTCGCCACGGTGTGCGACCTTGATCCAACGCGGGGCGGCGCATTGGCCGAGGCCAGCGGAGCGGCGTATGCTGCCCGGCTGGAAGAGGTCCTGGCGGACCCCGGGATTGACGTCGTAGACATCTGTTTGCCGCCGCATCTGCATCTGAACGCATGCGTGGCCGCGATGGAGGCAGGGAAGGCGGTGATCTGCGAAAAGCCGCTGGTGACCTCGCTGGCCGAATGCGACCGGCTGGAAGAGGTGAGCCGGGCCACCGGCCAGCCTGTCTTTCCGGTGTTTCAGTACCGCTATGGCACCGGCACGGCGCAGCTGCGCGCGGTGATCCAAGCAGGGCTGGCAGGGGCACCGCTGGCAGCCGCGCTTGAGACGCATTGGAGCCGGGATGCGGCCTATTACGCCGTGCCGTGGCGCGGGACATGGGCGGGCGAACGGGGCGGATGCGTGGTGACCCACGCGATCCATATTCACGATCTGGTCAGTTGGGTGATGGGGCCGGTGGCGCGGGTGCAGGGGGCGCTGACAACGCGGGTCAACAAGATCGAGACCGAGGATTGCGCAGCGCTGGCGCTGACACTGGAGGGCGGGGCGCTTATCACCTCGTCCGTCACGCTGGGCGGGGCGGGCGACCATTCGCGCCTGCGGCTGGTGTACGAAGGCGTCACGGTCACGTCGGACACGGCGCCCTACGCGCCTGCCGCAGCGCCATGGCGATTTGAGGCGCGCGGCCCGGTGACACAGGCGCAGGTGGATGAGGTGCTGGCTGGGGTGCCGGACGCTGCGCCGGGGTATGCGGGCCTGTTCACTGCCATCGGCGCGGCGCTGGACGGGGAGGGCGGCGCAGAGGTGACGCTGGCCGACGGACGCCGCGCGCTGGAGCTGATCACGGCAATCTATGGCGCGGCTCGCTCGGGCCGTGCCGAGGACCTGCCTTTGAACAGGCTTCACCCTCTCTACGAAAGCTGGCTGCCAAAGGAGCACAGATGACCACCACCCATGACGCCGAGGAAGACGCCCGCAACCGGGAGATCCTGATCTGGGTCGACGGGGCGCTGGTGCACCGCGATGACGCGAAGGTGAGCGTCTATGACAGCGGGTTCATGCTGGGCGACGGCATGTGGGAGGGGATGCGGCTGTACGATGGCGAGTGGGCCTTTTTCGACGCGCATATGGACCGGCTCTTTGGGTCGCTCAAGGCGGTGCGGCTGGATATCGGGATGGGCCCCGAGGACATCCGCGACCTGTTGGACCGGACGGCGGAAGCGAACGGCATGACAGGCGACGCCCATTGCCGGTTGATGATCACGAGGGGGATCAAGGACAAGCCGTTTCAGCATCCCAAACTGTCGCGCAGAGGGCCGACGGTGGTGGCCATAGTGGAGCATTCGAAACCGGCCAAGGCGCTGGGGCAGGGAATCCGGCTGGCCAGCGTGCCGCAGGTGCGGGGATTGCCGCATGCCCAGGACGCCAAGTTCAACAGCCATTCCAAGCTGAATTGCGTGATCGCGTGTTTGCAGGCCGAGGATGCGGGCGCGGACGAGGCGCTGATGCTGGACCCGCATGGGTTTGTGAACACAACGAATGCCTGCAACTTTTTCATTGTGCGGAGGGGCGAGGTTTGGACCTCGACCGGGGATTACTGCATGAACGGGGTGACACGGGCGAATGTGATCCAGCTGTGCCGCGACGAGGGGATCGTGGTGCGCGAGAAGAACTATTCGCTGTACGAGGCCTATTCGGCGGATGAGGCGTTTTTGACCGGTACGTTCGGCGCGCAGACGCCGGTGCGGTCGATTGACGGGCGGGATCTGGGCGAGGGTGCGGGGCCGGTGACGCGCAGGCTGAGGGCCGCTTATGCGAAGTTGGTCGAACGCAACGTCGCTGACCAGAAGGCGGCGCGGGGGCGATAGGCGTGGAGGGGCGCTGCCCCGCGCCTGCGGCGCCCCCGCCATATTTGAAAAGAGAAGAAGACTATTCGCGAGAGACGGCGGAGTGCCAGTTGCGCAGGAAGGTGTCGCGCTTGAGCCGGTCGAGAAACACCAGAAGACCCGGGCCCAGCCGAACGGGGCGCAAGGCGGGGTTGGCCGAGAGCGCGCCGGCGTCGATGGGAGGCAGGCCTGAGGCGGAGGTGATCGAAGGCTGGGTCTTGAGCGTGGTCAGAAAGTCGATCATCGCACGGGCAGAGCCGGGGTTTTGTGCCCAGGTGGGGATCAGAGCCGTGCGCAGCATGACGTTGACGTGGTCCGAAAGCTCGACGATGCGGATGTCGCCGGAGGGTGATATCTGGGTGGCGGCATAGGAGCCGAGCACGTTGTAGGCGAGGGCCAGTTCGCCCGAGGCAACGGCGCGGATCATGTCACCCGAAGAGCGGTAGAGCCGGGCATCGAGCGAGCCCATGACCTCGGCCAGGCGCCAGAAGCTGTCGGAGTGGCGGCTGTCCTGGGTGGCCATGAGGTAGCCAAAGCCAGAACGCGCGATGTCGTAGGTGCCGACGCGGCCACGGAACTGCGAGGGTGCATTGCGCAGAGTGGCGATCAGCCCTTCGCGCGTGGCGGGCAGGGTGGGGAAGTCGGAGGTGGAGAGCACCAGAACGGCCCGTTCCATCGTGAAGGCAAAGAGCTGGTCGCGCCATTTGGCCCAGGGTGGCAGGGCGTCGGTGGCCGCCGAGCGGTAAGGCTGGGCAAAGCCGTCATTTGCCAGCTTGGTCTGCAGGTCCATCGCCGAAGAAATGACGAGGTCGAAGGGGGCACGCTCGGCTTCGATGGCCTGCATCACGTCGGAGGTGCCGGTGATCGTGTAGTGGATCGTCAGGCCGGGGTTTTGGGCCTGGAACGCGGTCAGGATCGGTTCGAACGCGGGGCGGTCGGCGGTGGAGATGATGCGCAGCACAGAGGTCTCGCCCGAGGGGGCGGGGTATGTGATCTGGTCTTCGATCTCGTAGGCCAGCACAAAAGAGGCCAGCAGCGACAGGATCAGGCCAAGAGCAAGGAGACGCATGCGCCGGTCCTTTCGGTGTTTTCCGAGATGTCGAGGGCACCGCCATGGGCGCGGGCGACCTCGTCGGCGATGGTGAGGCCGAGGCCCGAGCCGACGATGTCGTCAACGTTCGAGCCACGGGAAAAGCGGTGGGTCAGATCGGACAGAGAGGTGCCGTTGAAGCCGCGCCCCTGATCGGTGAACGAGATGCGGTGCGGCGTGCCGGGCGCAAAGTCGACCGAAACGGTGCTGTCGGCGGGGGAATACTTGATCGCGTTGTCGAGGATGTTGCGCAGGGCCGATTGCAAAAGAACACGGTCGCCGGTGTAGGGCACGGGGCCGGGGGGCAGCGATTGCGTCAGGCGGATGTCCTTGAGATCGGCGGTGGGGGCGAGGCGTTCACAGGTGTCGGCCACCAGATCGCGCAGGTCGAGCTGTGCATGGTCGAGGCTGTCGGTGCGCAGGGTGACCATGGCATGATCGAGCATCTGGCCCGCCGAGCGGGAGCTTTCATCGACCGCGCGGATCATCGAGCGGATGGCCTGTTTATGCTCGGGCTTTTGCAGCTTGCGGTGGGTGATCTCGGCCTGGGTGCGCACGGTGGCCAGTGGGGTGCGGACGCGGTGGGCGGCTTCGGTGATGAAATCCTCGGACCGTTTGAGCGAAGCGCCGAGCCGGCCCATGAAGCCGTTGATCGCCGAAGCCAGAGGCACCAGCTCTTGCGGCATGGCAGAGGTGATCGGGCGCAGGTCGGTGGGGCCGCGGCGCGTGACCGATTGGGTCATGCGCTGAAACGGGCTGAGCGCGGTATGCGCGGCCCAGAGCGAAAGGCCCGCAGCCACGCCAAAGAAGGCCAGAGCGACGGCGGTGGCGGTGGCGGTGATGCGGCCCGAGATCGCCTCCATCCCCCGGCGGGTCTGGGCGACGGCGATGGTGACCTGCTGGGCACTGCCGCCGGTGGAAATCACACGCGATTGCTGCACCCGGCGCACCGTGTCGCCGCGATAATTGAACGTGGCAAAGGCGCTGTCGCCGAGGGGCAGGTCATCATAGCCCGTCAGTGTCTCGCCGTTGACGGTGATGCGATAGAACACGCGGTCTTCGTTGATGGTGCCCAGCATCGACAGGGCGGAATAGGGCAGCTCGAGCGTGACGGCGCCGTCTTCGGCGCGCAGGCTGTCGGCAATGGCGGTGGCCGAGGCGGCGAGGATGTCATCCTGCGTTTGCTCGGCGGCGCCTTCGGCCAGCGACCGCACGATGAAGAAGAAGGCCACCGCCAGAAGGGCGGCGATGGCGCAGAGCTGGAGAAACAGCGTGCGCCGGATCGAGCCGCGGGCAACGGGGCCGGTCATGGGCGGGCCACGAGGCGGTAGCCCATGCCGCGCACCGTCTCGATCGTGGCCGAAGAGGGGCCGAGCCGTTTGCGCAGGCGGCCCACATAGACCTCGATCGCGTTCTCGCTGACGTCTTCGGAAAAGGAAAACAGACGGTCCATCAGATGGGCCTTGGAAAAGACCTGACCGGGGGCGTCAAAGAACACTTCGAGCAGGCGCAGCTCGCGGTTGCGCAGGGCTTCGGTCACCGAACCGACCGTCAGAACGCCAGAGGCCGAATCGAGGACGGCGTCCTGATAGGTCTTTTGGTTGGCGGCGGTCCCGCCCCGGCGGCGCAGAACGGCGCGGCAGCGGGCCTCGAGTTCGGAAAAATCGAAGGGTTTGGTGAGGTAATCGTCGGCGCCAAGGTCCAGAAGGCTGACGCGGTCCGACACTTCGGACCGGGCGGTGATGACGATGACGGGGGTCTGTTTCTGGGCCTCGCGGTGGGCGGCCAGAAAGCGGCGGCCATCGCCATCGGGCAGCATAATGTCGAGCAATATCAA
>JAHDCH010000196.1 GCA_020629995.1 Pseudaestuariivita sp.
CGCTGGCGGCGCTGGCCTGGCAGATTGATCTGGGCGCGGACGAGGCGATTGGCGATGCGCCGGTCGACCGCTATGCCGTGCCGGACAAGATGCCCAAGCCCGAGGCGAGGCCGGCGCCCCGCACGCAGGCGCGCCCCGCCGTGCCAGCGGCCCCGGTACCGGGCAAGGTGGACGCGGTGGCCGAGGCGCAGGCGCTGGCCGCGGGGGCGACGTCGCTTGACGCGCTCAGGGCGGCCATGGCGGGGTTCGAGCAGTGCGAGCTGAAGCGCGGCGCACGGTCGCTGGTATTTGCCGACGGCGTGCCGGGTGCCAAGGTGATGATTGTGGGCGAAGCGCCGGGCCGGGACGAAGACCGGGAGGGACGGCCATTTGTGGGGCGGGCCGGGCAGCTGCTGGACCGGATGCTGGCGGCGATCGATCTTGGCCGCGAGGCCAATGTCTATATCACCAATGTCCTGCCCTGGCGCCCGCCGCAGAACCGTGATCCCAGGCCCGAAGAGATTGCCATGCTGGTGCCGTTTCTGAAACGGCACATCGCGCTGGCCCGGCCGCAGATCCTGGTCGCGATGGGCAACCACGCCTGTCAGGCCTTGCTGGGCAAGCGCGGGATCACGCGCCTGCGCGGACAATGGGCCGAGGCCGAAGGGCTGCCGCTGATGCCGATGTTCCACCCCGCCTATTTGCTGCGCAACCCTGCGGCCAAGCGCGAAGCCTGGGCCGATCTGCTGGACCTGCGCGCGCGTCTGGAGAAAGACACATGAGCCGGATCGACGACAGCCGCGACTTTATCCCCGTGCGGATCGCGGTGCTGACAGTGTCGGACACGCGCGTTGCCAGCGATGACCGGTCGGGGGACACTCTGGTTGAGCGTCTGGAGGCGGCGGGACACATATTGGCGGCGCGCGACATCGTGACCGACGACCGGCCTGCCATCGCCGCGCAGCTGCGCACCTGGTGCGCCGATCCCGAGATCGACGTGATTATCTCGACCGGCGGCACCGGGCTGACGGGCCGCGACGTCACGGTCGAAGCGCACAGGGACGTCTACGAAAAAGAGATCGACGCCTTCGGCACGGTCTTTACGCATGTCTCGATGGCCAAGATCGGCACCAGCGCGGTGCAAAGCCGCGCAACGGGCGGCGTCGCGCAGGGCACGTATCTCTTTGCTCTGCCCGGATCGCCGGGGGCCTGCCGCGATGCCTGGGACGACATCCTCCGTCTCCAGCTCGACTACCGCCACCGCCCCTGCAACTTTGTCGAAATTTTTCCGCGTCTCAGCGAACATCAGCGACGGAAATAGGGCGCACCTGCGTATAACACCGAAACACTTGGCGTTTTCGGCGCCGGCTTTATCTATTACGCATCGCGCAAGCGGAGGATTTTCCCATGCGGTTCATGCGTCACGCCCTGTCGGGGCTGTTTCTGGTTGGTGTCACACTGGCACTGCTTGTCTGGGCGGGCGCTCTGGTGACGTCGGCCGTCGAAGAGCGCATGGCGCGCGAACCGCGGGCCCCGCAAGTGCGCGAGCGGATCTTTGCGGTCAACGTGGTCGAAGCTCGGGCCGAAACGATCACCCCCGATCTTGTGACCTTTGGCGAGGTGCAGTCGCGCCGCACGCTGGATGTGCGCGCGGCGACGGGCGGCACCGTGGTCGCTCTGTCCGACAATTTTGTCGAAGGCGGTCGCGTGCGCACCGGCGAACTGCTGGTCCAGATTGACCCAAAGGATGCCGAACTGGCGCTTGAGAGGGTCCAGTCGGACCTTGCGGATGCCGAGGCCGAAGGCCGCGAGGCGGACCGCGCGCTGTTGCTGGCGCGTGACGAACTGGCCGCCGCCGAAGACCAGGAGCAGCTGCGCGCCAAGGCGCTCGAGCGGCAGCGCCAGCTGGGCGCGCGTGGGGTCGGCACGGCTGCGAACGAAGAATCGGCCGAGCTGGCCCTGTCCTCGGCCCGGCAGGCGGTTCTGTCGCGCCGTCAGGCTCTGGCCCAGGCCGAGGCGCGCGTCGATCAGGCCGCAACGCGGCTGGCGCGCACGCGCATCGCCATGGCCGAAGCGGAACGCCGGCTGGACGATCTGGTGATCCGCGCGGGTTTTGACGGAACGCTGTCGGGGGTGACGCTGGTCGAAGGGGGGCTTGTCAGCGCCAACGCCCTGCTGGGCCAGCTGGTGGATGACACCGCGCTCGAGGTCGCCTTTCGCGTGTCGACCGCGCAATATGCGCGCCTTCTGGATGAGGCGGGCGCTTTGACGGGCGCGAATGTGCGGGTGACGCTGGATGTCTTTGGCACCGATCTGGTCGCCCAAGGCACCCTGTCGCGCGACAGCGCGGCCGTGGGCGAAGGCCAGACGGGGCGTTTGCTGTTCGCGCGGCTTGGGGCCGCGCCCGGGTTCAAGCCGGGCGATTTTGTGACCGTCACCGTGGCCGAACCGCCGCTGGACCGCGTGGCGCGTCTGCCCGCATCGGCGCTGAATGCCGCCGATCAGGTGCTGGTTGTGGGCGAGGGCGAACGGCTCGAGACACTGCAGGTGCGCCTTATGCGCCGGCAGGGCGATGATGTGCTGGTGCGTGGGCGCGGGCTGACCGGGCGGCTGGTGGTGGCCGAGCGTACGCCGGTGCTGGGCGCGGGGATCCGGGTGCGCCCGCTGACCCCCGAAGCCGCGGACGCGCCGCCCGCCGAGGCCGAGATGGTCGAGCTGAGCGACGAGCGCCGCGCGCGGATCAAGGCCTTTGTCGAAGGCAACACGCGGATGCCCGATCAGGTCAAACAGCGAATCCTGAGCCAGCTGGCCGAGCCGCGCGTGCCCGCGGCCATGGTGCAGCGCATCGAAGCGCGGATGGGAGGCTAGCGCATGGGACGCGCCCCTGGCGCCGCAACGGGCGGCATCCTGAGTTACTTCACGCGCCACCGCACGCTGGCGAACCTGCTGCTGGTGCTCATGCTGGCCGCGGGCGCGCTGGCCTTTCCCAACATGCGGGCGCAGTTCTTTCCCGATGTGATCGTCGACAGCGTCACCGTCTCGGTCCGCTGGGACGGGGCAGGGGCCGAAGATATCGACGCGGGCATTGTCCAGATCCTCGAACCGGCCCTGCTGGCCGTCGAAGGGGTGGAGGCCAGCGAAGCCACCAGCCGCGAAGGCACCGGCTATGTCGATCTGGACTTTGAACCGGGCTGGGACATGTCCCGCGCCGCTGATGATGTGCAGGCGGCGGTTGACCAGGTGTCGAACCTGCCGCCCGAAGCCGAGGACCCGACCGTGCGCCGTGGCGCATGGCGCGACCGGGTGACCGATGTGGTGATCACCGGCCCCGTGGGGGTCGACCAGCTGGGCCGCTTTGCCGATGAATTCACCGTGCGCCTGTTCGCCGAAGGCGTCACGCGCACCACCATCCGGGGCCTTGCCGCGCCCGAGACGCTGATCGAGGTGCCCTCGGCCCAGCTGATCGCGCATGACATCACCATGCGCCAGATCGCCGATGCCATCGCCGCCGAGGTTGATGCCGACCCCGCAGGCGATGTGACCGGGGCCAATGCCCGGGTGCGCACCGGCGTCGAAAAACGCGGCGCCGACCAGATCGCCGCGATTACCCTGCGCTCGAACCCCGACGGGTCCAAGCTGACCATCGGGGACGTGGCCACCTTGCGCGTCTTTGGCATCGACCGCGAACGGTCGTATTTCGTGGGCGACCAGCCTGCCATTTCGATCCGGGTGGACCGGTCGGACCAGGGCGATGCGATCTCGATCCAGGAAACCGTGCAGCGTGTCGCGGGTGAGATGCAGGCGACCCTTCCAGGCGGAGTGACGGTTGACCTGATCCGCACCCGGGCCGAGGCGATCAGCGGGCGTTTGTCGATGCTGCTTGAAAACGGCCTTCAGGGCCTCGGGCTGGTGGTGCTGCTGCTGTTCCTGTTCCTGAACGCGCGCACCGCGTTTTGGGTCGCTGCCGGCATCCCGACCGCGATGTTCGCCGCCGTGGCGCTGATGTATGTGTCGGGGATCACCTTCAACATGATCTCGCTCTTTGCGCTGATCATCACGCTGGGCATCGTTGTCGATGACGCCATCGTGGTGGGCGAACATGCCGACTGGCGCCACCGCCAGCTGCGCGAGCCTCCCGTGGTGGCCGCCGAGAATGCCGCCAAACGCATGGCGCTCCCGGTGTTCTCGGCCACGCTGACCACCATCATCGCCTTCTTCGGCCTCACGGCGGTGGGGGGGCGGTTCGGCGACCTGATCGCCGACATCCCCTTTACCGTGATCGTGGTGCTGATTGCCTCGCTGATCGAATGCTTTCTGATCCTGCCCAACCACATGGCCCATGCCGTTGGTGGCCCGGCCAGGACGCCTTGGTACGACCTGCCTTCGCATTACGTGAACCGCGGCTTTGAATGGGTGCGCGAAAGGCTCTTTCGCCCGTTCATCGCCGGGGTGATCTGGGCGCGCTACGCGGTGCTTGCAGGCGTCATTGCCGTGCTGGCGTCGCAAATGGCGCTGTTCATCGATGGCACCGTGCAATGGCGGTTCTTCAACGCGCCCGAGCGGTCCTCGGTCACCGGCAACTTCGCCATGGCCGAAGGCGCCACCCGCGCGGACACGCTCGAGATGATGCAAGAGATGCAGCGCGCCACGAACGAGCTGGCCGCCGAGTACGAACAGCGCTACGGGGCCAACCCCCTGTCCTATGTCATCGCCGAGATCGGCGGTAACGCCGGGCGCGGGCTGTCGGGCACGGAAACCAAAAGCGCCGACCTGCTGGGCGGCATCTCGATCGAGCTGATCGACGCGGACCTGCGCCCCGATTACTCCGCCTTTGCCTTTGTGGGCGAGCTGCAGGACAAGGTCCGCCGCCATCCGCTTGTCGAAACCGTCAGCTTCCGGGGATGGCGTCAGGGGCCGGGGGGCGATGCTCTGGACGTTCAGTTCTACGGCGCCGAGGCCGCCACGCTCAAATCCGCTTCCGAAGCACTGCAGCGCGCGCTGTCGCAATACCCCGAGGTCTCCGCGCTCGAGGATAACCTGGCCTACGATAAAGAAGAGCTGATCCTCGAGCTGACGCCGCAAGGTCAGGCTCTGGGCTTTACCATCGACAGCCTCGGCACCGTCCTGCGCCACCGTCTGGGCGGGATCGAAGCGGCGACCTATCCGGTTGGCCCCCGCTCGGCCACGATCCGGGTCGAACTGCCGGCGGGCGAGCTGACCGCCGATTTCCTCGAACGCACCCAGATGCGCACCGCGGCGGGCGGCTATGTGCCGTTGGCCGACATCGTCAGCGTCGACCGCCGCACCGGCTTTTCGACCGTGCGGCGTGAAAACGGCATCCAGCTGATCTCGGTCACCGGCGACATCTCCGAAGACGACCCGGCCCGCGCTGCCGAAATCACCGATGCTCTTGCCTCGGACATCCTGCCGCGCATCGCCGAAGAGGTTCAGGTCGAATACCGCCTCTCGGGCCTGTCTGAGCAAGAGGACCAGTTCCTCGCCGATGCGCGCACCGGGCTGATCCTGTGCCTGA
>JAHDCH010000197.1 GCA_020629995.1 Pseudaestuariivita sp.
TGGACCACGAATACGGCAACGGCACCGCGATCTTCACCCGCGACGGCGACACCGCGCGCGACTTTGCCCAGAGGATCAATATCGGGATGGTGGGCGTCAACGTCCCGATCCCCGTGCCGCTGGCCTACCACACCTTCGGCGGATGGAAGAAATCGGCCTTTGGCGACCTCAACCAGCATGGGCCCGACGCGTTCAAATTCTACACGCGCACCAAAACCGTGACCGCGCGCTGGCCGTCAGGCATCAAGGAAGGCGGCGAATTCTCGATCCCTGTGATGGAGTAACCCGCCATCCGGCTCTCCCCCTCACCTGACCATTCGCCCCCGGCGGATTTCGGCCAGAAGAAACAAGGATCCACTCCCTTTTCTTCTGGCCAGAAATATCCCGGGGTCTGGGGCAGCGCCCCAGTCTCGCGCGTCAGGTGCGCGCAGCGCTCGCCAGCAGCGCCTCGAGCCTGACCAACAGCTTGGCATTGTCAAAGCGGTCGCAGGCGACATCCCTCGCGCGCGCGCCCATCTCAGCCCGCGCGCCGGACGGCATGCCAAAGGCCTCGACCACCTTCGCGGTATAGGCCTCCGCGTCGCGCTCCTCGACCAGAAAGCCCGTCTCGCCTTCATCGATCGCCTCGGGGATGCCCGCGTGGCGGGTCGACACGGTCAGACACCCGGCGGCCATCGCTTCTTGTATGGCGGTCGGCAGCCCTTCGGTATTGCCATTCTCGGCGGTCAGCGAATGCTGCAAAAAGACTTCGCACCCCACCGCGATGTCCCGTACCTTTTCGTGTGGCAAAGCGCCCGGCAACGACACCGCATGCGCCATGCCCATCGCGGCGACGCGCGCACGCAAGGGCGCGAGGAGCGGGCCATCCCCCACCATCGTCAACGTGGCATCCGGGGCGATTTTCAACGCCTCGGCAAACGCATCCAGCGTCAGATGCGGCGCTTTCTTTTCGACCATGCGCCCCACGGCCAGCGCGGACAGCGGGCGCTTGGCTTCAGGCGCAAACCAGCGCACGTCAACCCCCGACGGGATCACATGCGCATTGTCGTGCCGCACACCAACCTTGTCCGCCAGATTGTCCAGCAGGAATTGCGACACCGCCACCACACCTGTCAGTTTTGGGAACATGTGCCGATACGCGCGCCGCACCGAAGCCTCGCGCACACGCGATGACGCGTCCGAGCCGCGAAAATACGTGAACATCGGCAGCCCCAGCTCTTGTGCCAGAGGCGCCAGAACAACGCCCTGCGTGCCGAATTCCGACAGGATCACATCCGGCTTTTGCTCCGCCAGCCACGCCTTCAGCTCGGCCTTGGCGCGCCCGAATGGCACCCTCTCGGTCCCATGGCGCAGCCAGTTCAGCGGCAGCATCACCGGCGCTGCGATCAGATCTGCCGCCCCCGGCCGCGCGCGCCGTTCGAAAAACCGCGCGCCCGTCTCGCGCTTGTCATTCAGCCGCCCCGCGATCACGCAGGTATTGCCACCGAACATCTTGTCGATGTGGCGGTTCACAAAGGTCTGACCGGGAACGTAATAATCAGCGACGGCGATGCAGGCTTTCATGCTCTCGCGCATAGCGCTTGCGTTTGGCGCGTGCCAGTCTAGAGTAATGAACAACCGTTCAATTCACGAGGCGCCCATGGATTTCGCCCTGACCGAAGAGCAGACCGCCATCTTTGACATGGCCCAAAGCGTGGGCCAGTCCGAAATCGCCCCCCATGCCCGCACGTGGGAAGCAGACGGCACCATCCCGCGCGATCTGTGGCCCAAACTGGGCGAGCTGGGTCTTGCCGGTCTTTATGTGCCCGAAGAGCATGGCGGCACCGGGCTGACACGCCTCGATGCGACGCTGGTGTTCGAAGCGCTGTCGATGGCCTGCCCTTCGGTCGCGGCATTCCTGTCGATCCACAACATGTGCGCCAAGATGATCTCGTCCTTTGGCTCGGACGACCTGCGCGGCCGCATGTTGCCCGGCGCGCTGACGATGGAAACGGTCCTCAGCTACTGCCTCACCGAACCGGGCAGCGGGTCGGACGCCGCCGCGCTGAAAACCCGCGCGGCGCGCACCAACGAAGGCTACAGCGTCACCGGCACCAAGGCATTCATCTCGGGCGGCGGCTATTCGGACGCCTATATCGTCATGTCCCGCACCGGCGACGACAGCCCCCGCGGCATCAGCGCACTTGTGCTGGAAGAGGGCATGACGGGCCTCAGCTATGGCGGGCTCGAGGACAAGATGGGCTGGCGGTCGCAGCCCACGCGGCAGGTGCAAATGGACGCCGTGCCCGTGCCTGCCGGCAACCTGCTGGGCGAAGAGGGCAAAGGCTTCACCTATGCCATGATGGGCCTCGATGGCGGACGGCTCAACATTGCGGCCTGCTCGCTGGGCGCCGCGCAGGCCGCCCTTGATCTCACGCTGGCCTACATGAAAGAGCGCCGCGCCTTTGGCAAATCCCTGACCGAATTCCAGGCCCTGCAATTCCGCCTGGCAGAGCTAGAGATCGAGCTTCAGGCCGCCCGCGTCTTTCTGCGGCAGGCGGCGTGGAAGCTGGACACCGGCGCAGCCGACGCCACCAAACACTGCGCCATGGCCAAGAAGTTCGTGACCGAAGCTGGCAGCCGCATCGTGGACGGCTGCCTTCAGCTGCACGGCGGCTACGGCTATCTGGCCGACTACGGGATCGAAAAACTGTCGCGCGATCTGCGCGTGCACCAGATCCTCGAAGGCACAAACGAGATCATGCGCCTGATCGTCGCCCGCGATATGCTGCGCGCATGAGCGATATTTCCATCCGCATCGAAGGCCACGCCGGGCACATCACGCTGACCCGCCCCAAGGCGCTGAATGCGCTGACCTATCAGATGTGTCTCGACATCGAGGCGGCGCTGGACCTGTGGCGCACCGACGACGCGGTGGCTCTGGTGATCCTGGATGCGGTCGGCGACAAGGCATTCTGCGCGGGCGGCGACATTGCCGAAATGTACGCGACCGGCACCGCAGGCGATTTTGCCTACGGGCGGCAGTTCTGGCGTGACGAATACCGGCTGAACGCCAAGATCTTTGAATACCCCAAACCGGTGGTCAGCTTCCTGCAGGGCTTCACCATGGGCGGCGGCGTGGGCGTGGGATGCCACGGCTCTCACCGGATTGTGGGCGAGACATCGCAGATCGCCATGCCCGAATGCGGGATCGGTCTTGTGCCGGACGTGGGCGGATCGCTGATGCTGGCGCTTGCGCCCGGGCGCATGGGCGAATTTCTGGGCACCACCGGACACCGGATGGGACCGGGCGACGCAATACTTGCGGGTTTTGCCGATCTGTTTGTGCCCCACACGGCTTGGGACGCTGCCCGGCAGGCCCTGATCGACACAGGCGATGTTGCCGCGCTCGAGCCGTATGTGCACTCGCCGCCTGAGGCGGCCTTGGCTGCGATGCAAACGCAGATCGACGCGCATTTTGGCGGCGAAACGCTGGGCGACATCGCGCGCAGCCTCGCCGGTGATGACAGCGACTTTGCCGCGTCTGCGACCAAGGCGCTGAACCGGGGGGCGCCGCTCGCTATGGCCTGTGCGGTGGAAATCGTGCACCGCCTGCGCAGTGCGCACAGCATCCGGCAGGCGCTCGAGATGGAATACCGCTATACGTGGCGGGCGATGGACCAGGGCGACTTTCTGGAAGGAATCCGCGCTGCCATCATCGACAAAGACCGCAGCCCCGCATGGGCCCATGCCAGCATCGACGCCCTGCCGCAGGGCGAAGTGGCACGGATGTTGATGCCTTTGGGGCCGGACGCGCTGAACTGGGAGGAATAAGGCAATGAAGATCGCATTTATCGGGCTGGGCAACATGGGCGCGCCCATGGCCGCCAACCTTGTCGCGGGGGGCCATGTGGTGACCGGGTTTGACACCGCCGCGGCGGCACCCGAAGGCGTGACCATGGCCGCCTCGGCTGCCGAGGCCGCTGTAGGCGCCGACGCCGTCATCACCATGCTGCCCAATGGCGCGATCCTGCGCGCCGTCGCCGCCGAGGTGATCCCGGCCATGTCCGCAGGCGCCACCCTGATCGATTGCTCGACCATCGATGTGGACAGCGCGCGGGCGGTGGCATCTGATGCCAGCGCCGCCGGGCTTGGCTTTGTGGATGCGCCTGTGTCGGGCGGTATTGGCGGCGCGGCTGCGGGCACCCTGACCTTTATGGCCGGCGGATCGGAGGCGGCGTTTGCCTCTGCCACTGTTTGACATCATGGGTCAGACGGCCGTGCATTGCGGGGATGCCGGCGCCGGCCAGGCGGCCAAGATCTGCAACAACATGATCCTAGGCGCGACCATGATCGTGACGTGCGAAGCCTTTGCGCTGGCGGACAAGCTGGGGCTGGCGCGGGACAAGATGTTTGACGTGGTCAGCACGTCCTCGGGCTATTCATGGTCGATGAACGCCTATTGCCCGGCCCCCGGGATCGGGCCTGTGTCGCCGGCCGACACTGACTATCAGCCGGGCTTTGCTGCCGCTTTGATGGTCAAGGACCTTGGCCTTGCGCAGGATGCCGCCGCCAGCGCCGATGCCGCCACACCCCTGGGCGCCCATGCGCTGCGCCTCTATCAGGCGATGGTGGCCGCGGGACATGGCGACCGCGACTTCAGCTATATGCTGCCGCGCCTTGCCGCATCTTCCCACACCCCGGATCAGGATGGGTGAAATCACCCATCCTACATGGGCGTGGCTCTGGCCCAGTGCGTAGGATGGGTGGTTCCACCCATCCCTGCCATAGCCTGATCATTCGGCAGCCACGCGCCGGGGGGCCAGCATCGGCTTGAGGTAGTGGCCAGTGTGGCTTGCCTCGACCTCGGCGACCTGTTCGGGCGTGCCCTCGGCCACAATCGTGCCACCACCGTCACCACCTTCGGGGCCGATATCGATGATGTGGTCGGCGGTTTTGACCACGTCGAGGTTGTGCTCGATCACCACCACCGTGTTGCCCGCGTCAACCAGCTCGTGCAGCACCTCCAGCAGCTTGCGCACATCTTCGAAATGCAGACCCGTCGTCGGCTCGTCCAGGATATAGAGCGTGCGGCCCGTCGATCGCTTGGCCAGCTCTTTGGACAGTTTCACCCTCTGCGCCTCGCCGCCTGACAGCGTCGTCGCCTGCTGGCCGACCTTGATATAGCCAAGCCCCACCCGCATCAGCGCATCCATCTTCTCGCGGATGCTCGGCACCGCCTTGAAAAACTCCTGCGCATCCTCGACCGTCATATCAAGAACGTCGGCTATGCTCTTGCCCTTGAACTTGATTTCCAGCGTCTCGCGGTTGTAACGCGCGCCCTTGCAGGTCTCGCATTCCACGTAAACGTCGGGCAGAAAGTGCATCTCGATCTTGATCACACCATCACCCTGGCAGGCCTCGCAGCGCCCGCCTTTGACGTTGAAGCTGAACCGCCCGGGCTTGTAGCCCCGCGCCTTGGCCTCGGGCAGCCCGGCAAACCAGTCGCGGATCGGCGTGAAGG
>JAHDCH010000198.1 GCA_020629995.1 Pseudaestuariivita sp.
TTCTCCAGCACCGTGCGGTGCGGCAGCAGGCCAAAGCTCTGGAACACCATGCCCATCTTGTTGCGGCGCAGGTCGATCAGCTCTTTTTCGGGCAAGGCCATGATGTCCTGCCCTTCGACCTCGATCGTGCCGCCGGTGATGTCGTGCAGGCGCGAGAAACAGCGCACCAGCGTGGATTTGCCCGACCCCGACAGGCCCATGATCACCAGCATCTCGCCCCGGCCCACCTCGATCGAGACATCCTTGACCCCGGCGATGTAGCCATCGGCGCGGATCTCGTCAAAGCTGCGGCCCTCGGGCATCTTGCTGAGGTATCCCTCCGGGTCCGCGCCAAAGATCTTCCACACATTCTTGCAAGAGATGACTGGTGCTTCGGATGCCATTGCGTGTGTCCAACCTCGGGTTCGGGGGCGCGCCAAACGGCGCATCATTTCAAGAGTGTGTAGAATAAGGCCCTGCCCGACAAGCGGACAGGGCCCTTATCTGACTGTTCTGTCAGGCGGGCTTAGTTCAGCCACGCCTTCCAGACGTCTTCGTTGGCTTCCAGCCACTCGGCTGCGGCCTCTTCGGGCTCCAGCTCATCCACGTCCACCAGACGCGCCATTTCGGCGATCTGCGGGTTGGTAAAGCTGATCTTTTCCAGAACGCCATAGGCGGCCGGCCACTTGGCTTCCATGCCTTCCCATGCGGCTTTCTTCAGGTAGCCGTCGGCGGGGTTGCCGCAGTCATACAGCGCGTTCGGGTTCGGGCCTTTGGCCGGATCCTTGTCGCAGCCGTCTTCCCACTCGGGGAATTCGACAAACTCGCCGGGCCACACGGCTTCGGCAAAGTTGGGCGTCCAGTTGAACACCACGACCGGGCGCTTGTCGGCCTCGGCGGCGCCGATTTCGGCCCACAGCGCCGCAGCCGAGCCCGCGTTGATCACGACAAAGTCCATACCCAGCGCTTCGACACGCTCTTTACCGTGCTTGAGCCAGTCGACGGGGCCGTCGAGGTAGCGGCCCTTGTCGCCGGTCTCTGCGGTGGCGAACAGCGCCGCGCAATCGTTCAGCGCTTCCCAGCTGGGCAGGCCCGGGCAGGCGTCCTTGGTCCACATCGGGTACCACCAGTCCTCGCGCGTCACGGCGTCGTGGTCACCCACGTCGACGATGCCGCCCTTTTCCAGCGCTGCGCGGAAGGATGCGCCGAACGCGCCTTCCCACACTTCCAGCTCGAGCGTCACGTCGCCGAGGCGGACCGATTCATACACCGCCTGGCTGTCGGTGGTGACGTATTCGACGTTGTTGCCCATCTCTTCAAAGATCTGGCCAACCACGTTCGACATCACGATCTGCGACGACCAGTTGTGGATCGGAATCACGATCGGGTCCGAGCTGTCTTCGGCAAACGCCGCCAGCGGTGCCAGAGCCAGAACACCCCCGGCCAAAGCTGTTGTGAACTTTTTCATCTGTTGTCTCCCTGTAGGCTGAGCGTCATCCAGGTCAGACCCGCCGCGCTCTTGTCCGACAGCCGCGCCACCGCTCCGGCGCGCGCGACTGCTTGGATGAGTGTCCCACATTTTCACTGTGGATCAAGTAAATTTCTTCTCAGGGGCGATTTTCTATGGTGCTCGGGCGCATCGCGGTCTAGCGTTTTCGGGCTGACGTGTCCGATTTGCGCCTAATTCTGTCGGGTGCCGCCACGATTTTCGATGCGATTCCGCGCAAGCTGCGCGAAAGGAGTCCGATTCCATGCGCTATTCCGGTTTCAGGGTCATAAAAGAGGCACTGACAGGCCACCGCGGCTGGGGGCCTGCGTGGCGCGATCCCGAACCACAGCCCGCCTACGACATCGTCATCATTGGCGGTGGCGGGCACGGGCTGGCCACGGCGTACTACCTGGCGTCGGTCTATGGCCAAAAGAGGATCGCGGTTCTCGAGAAGGGCTGGATCGGCGGCGGCAATGTGGGCCGCAACACGACCATCATCCGTTCGAACTACCTGCTGGATGGGAATGAACCGTTCTATGAATTCTCGCTCAAGCTGTGGGAAGGGCTGGAACAAGAGCTGAACTACAACGCGATGGTGTCCCAGCGCGGGATCCTCAACCTGATCCACACCGATGCCCAGCGCGATGCCTTCATCCGGCGGGGCAATGCGATGATCCTGAACGGCGCCGATGCCGAACTGCTCAGCACCGAGCAGATCAAGGCGCGCTACCCGTTCCTCAATACCGAAAACGCCCGCTTCCCGATCAAGGGGGGCCTTGCCCAGCACCGCGGCGGCACGGTGCGCCACGATGCGGTCGCCTGGGGCTATGCGCGCGGCGCGGACCGGCTGGGCGTCGACATCATCCAGAACTGCGAAGTCACCGGCTTTGTGATGGAAGGCGGCACCTGCACCGGGGTTGAAACCTCGCGCGGGACGATCAAGGCCGCCAAGGTCGCCTCCTGCGTCGCCGGTTCGTCGTCGCGCGTGATGGAAAAGGCCGGCATGCGCCTGCCCATCGAAAGCCACGTGCTGCAGGCCTTTGTATCCGAAGGGCTCAAACCGCTCCTGCCCGGCGTCATCACCTTTGGCGCGGGGCATTTCTATTGCTCGCAATCCGACAAGGGCGGGCTGGTCTTTGGCGGCGACATCGACGGGTACAATTCCTACGCCCAGCGCGGCAACCTGCCGGTGGTCGAAGACGTCTGCGAAGGCGGCATGGCGATCTTTCCAAACCTGGGGCGCGCGCGCCTGCTGCGGATGTGGGGCGGGATCATGGACATGTCGATGGACGGCTCGCCCATCATCGACCGCACCCATGTGGGTGGCCTCTATTTCAACGGCGGCTGGTGCTACGGCGGGTTCAAGGCGACGCCCGCCTCGGGCTATGTCTACGCCCACCTTCTGGCCACGGGCCAGCCGCACCCCACCGCCACCGCCTATCGCTTTGACCGCTTCAACCGCGGCCTGATGATCGACGAAAAAGGGATGGGCAATCAGCCCAATTTGCACTGATGCTGATCAATCACCCCCTTCTGGGCCCGCGCGACGCCGCCGAGTTCACCTATATGGGCGACGCCTCGCTGATCCACCGCCCCGACTGGCAGGCGAGCGATGCCGCGGCGCAATTTGCCGACTATGGCTACCTGCGCGACAACCCGGCAGGCCTGCACCGCGAGCTGTGGTTCCATGAAGGCGGCGACCGGTCCTGGCTCGTCGTCACCCGCGACACGACCACCCATGAGATCACACAAGTCGAGCTGGCCCGCGACGTGGCCCGCCGCGAGGGGCGCAGCACATGACCCAAGCCAATCGCCTGTCCGGCGGTCTGATCGACCGCTCGCAAACGCTGACCTTCACCTTTGACGGCAAAAGCTATCAGGGCCACCCCGGCGACACGCTTGCCTCGGCTCTGCTGGCCAATGACGTGCGCCTCATGGGGCGGTCGTTCAAATACCACCGCCCGCGCGGTCCGCTGACCGCCGGCTCGGCCGAGCCCAACGCGATTGTCGAGCTGCGCACCGGCGCCCGCAAGGAGCCGAACACCCGCGCCACCACCGCCGAGCTGTTTGACGGGCTGTCGGCCAATTCGCAAAACCGCTGGCCCTCGCTGGCGTTCGACGCGATGGCAATCAACGACCGGCTGTCGAACTTCTTTGCCGCCGGGTTCTATTACAAGACATTCATGTGGCCCGCCGCATTCTGGGAAAAGCTGTACGAGCCGATCATCCGCAAAGCCGCCGGCCTCGGCACTCTCGCGCACGAGCCCGACCCCGACAGCTACGACAAGGGCTTTTTGCACTGCGATTTGCTGGTCATCGGCAGCGGCCCTTCGGGGCTGATGGCCGCGCTGACCGCGGCGCGCGCCGGGGCCAAGGTGATCCTCGCGGATGAAGACTTTGTCCACGGTGGCCAGCTGAACGCCGAAACCTTTGCTATCGCGGGTCAAAGCGCACCCGGCTGGGCCGCCGCCACCGTGGCCGAGCTGGCATCGATGCCCAACGTCCGCCTCATGGCGCGCACCACTGTGATTGGCGCGTTCGACCATGGCATTTATGGCGCGGTCGAACGGGTCAGCGACCACCTTGCCGAACCCGCGCCCGGCAAACCGCGCCAGATCCTGTGGCGCGTCTATTCCAAACGCTGCATCCTCGCCGCCGGGGCCACCGAGAGGCCCATCGCGTTTGAAAACAACGACCGCCCCGGCATCATGCTCGCCTCGGCCTTGCGCGCCTATGCCAACCGCTGGGCCGCGACGCCCGCGCGCCGGGTGGCGATCTTTACCAATAACGACGACGGCCACCGCACCGCCGCCGATCTGCATGCCGCCGGGGTCAAGGTCCTTGCGGTGATCGACACCCGCGCCCACGCGCCCGCCAGCAGCGATTACGAAGTGCTCGCCGGCGCGCATGTCACCGATACCTCGGGCCGGCTTGGCCTGACCTTCGTCAAGGCGCAGCTGGCCGATGGCTCCGAACGGGTGATGGAATGCGGCGCTTTGGGTGTGTCGGGCGGGTGGAACCCCAACGTCCACCTCGCCTCGCACCAGCGTGGCCGCCCTGTGTGGCAAGAGGACATAGCCGCGTTTGTGCCCGGCAATGCCCTGCCCGTGGGCATGCATGCCGCCGGGGCCGCTTTGGGCCATTTCTCCACCCACGGTGCGCTGTCCAGCGGTGTGTCCGTCGCGACCGAGGCTCTGAAGGGTCTCGGGATCAAAGCCAAAGCCCCCGCCCTGCCGCAGGCCGAAGACGCACCCGTGCGCATCACGCCGTTCTGGCACGTGGCGGGCGCCAAACGCGCGTGGCTCGACCAGCAGAACGACGTGACAGCCAAGGACGTGAAGCTGGCGCATCAGGAAAACTTCAAATCGGTTGAGCATCTCAAGCGTTACACGACGCTCGGCATGGCCACCGATCAGGGCAAAACGTCGAACATGGGCGGCCTCGCCATCATGGCCGAACTGGCGGGCAAGCCGATCCCCGAGGTCGGCACCACCATCTTTCGCCCGCCCTACACCCCCACCGCCATCGGCGTTCTTGCAGGCCGGTCGCGCGACGCAGATTTCCGCCCCGTCCGCAAAACCCCGTCGCACACATGGGCCGAAGAACAAGGCGCGGTGTTTGTCGAGGTCGGCATGTGGCTGCGGGCGCAATGGTTCCCACGCCCCGGCGAGACGCATTGGCGCCAGTCCGTCGACCGCGAAGTTCTGCAGACCCGCAAAACGGTCGGCATCTGCGATGTGACCACTCTGGGCAAGATCGACGTGCAAGGCGCGGATGCCGCGACCTTCCTCAACAAGATCTACTGCAACCCCTTCGCCAAGGTGCCGGTGGGCAAGGTCCGCTATGGCCTGATGCTGCGCGAAGACGGGATCGCCATGGACGACGGCACCGCCGCGCGTCTGGCCGAGGATCACTTTGTGGTCACCACGACCACCGCCAACGCCGTAGGCGTCTACCGCCATATGGAATTTGTGCGCCAGTGCCTCTTTCCCGATCTCGACGTGCAGCTGATCTCGACCACCGA
>JAHDCH010000199.1 GCA_020629995.1 Pseudaestuariivita sp.
ATGGAGGCCAAAGGATACACCTACAGCTACGACATGCTGGGCGAAGCCGCCCGGACCGAGGCCGATGCCGCGCGGTATCACCTCAGCTATTCCCGCGCGATCACGGCGATTGCCTCGGCGGCCAATCACGATGACATCCGCCGCAACCCCGGCATCTCAGTCAAGCTGTCGGCGCTTTTTGCCCGGTACGAACCCCTGCAGCACGCGTCAGTCATGGCGCATGTGGTGCCGCGCCTGCGCTCTCTGGCGCTGCTGGCCAAATCCGCTGGCATTGGCCTGAATGTCGATGCCGAAGAGGCCGGTCGCCTGTCCCTGTCGCTTGACGTGATCGAAGCGGTCCTGCGCGAACCCGCGCTGGCCGGGTGGGATGGCTTTGGCGTCGTGGTGCAGGCCTATGGCCCGCGCGCCGGCGCAGTGATCGACTGGCTGCATGCCCTGGCCGAAACGCTGGACCGCCGCATCATGGTCCGGCTGGTCAAGGGCGCCTATTGGGACACCGAGATCAAGACAGCGCAGGTCGCGGGCCTCGAGGCCTTTCCGGTGTTCACCGCCAAGCCCGCGACCGACATTTCGTACATCGCCAACGCGCGCAAACTGCTGCGGCTGACAGACTGGCTGTATCCGCAGTTCGCCACGCACAATGCGCATACCGTGGCGGCCATTCTTGATTTCGGCGCGGACCCTGAGGTGTATGAATTCCAGCGGCTGCATGGCATGGGCGAAGCGCTGCACGGGCTGGTCCTCGGGGATGCAGGCACGCGGTGCCGCATCTATGCACCCGTGGGCGCACACAAGGATCTGCTGGCCTACCTGGTGCGACGTCTGTTGGAAAACGGTGCCAATTCGTCATTTGTGAACCAGATCGTCGATCAGGACGTGCCCCCGTCCGACGTCGCCCGCGATCCGTGGGACGCGCTTGAGGAACACGACGGCGCTCTGACACCCGGCACACAGCTTTTTGCCCCCGAACGCCCGAATTCGCGCGGGTGGGATCTGGATCATCCGCCCACTCTGGCCGCGCTCGAAGCCGCGCGCGCGCCTTTCGCCGATCACAGCTGGACCTTCGGAGACGGCCTGTCAGGGCCGGCGACGGATTGCGCGAACCCCGCGGGCGGTGCGCCCGTGGGCCGCGGGACCGAGGCCAGCGCCGGGGACGTAGATCAGGCCCTGTCACGGGCCCTGCCCTGGGCCGACGCGGACCGTGCCGAAATCCTCGCCCGGGCCGCCGACCTCTTTGAGACGCACCACCCCGAATTGTTCGCCCTCTTGGCGCGCGAGGCGGGCAAAACCCTGCCCGATTGCATCGCCGAACTGCGCGAAGCGGTTGACTTCCTGCGCTACTACGCGGCCCGGCCGTGCCCCGGCCCCGCTCTGGGCCGGGTGGCCTGTATTTCGCCCTGGAACTTTCCCCTGGCGATCTTCACCGGTCAGATTGCCGCGGCACTGGTGGCCGGCAACGCGGTCCTTGCCAAGCCCGCGCCGCAGACGCCCTTGATCGCAGCCCGCGCCGTGGCGCTGTTGCACGAGGCCGGCGTGCCCCGCACCGCGCTACAGCTTTTGCCGGGAGGCGCCGAGCCCGGGATTGCGCTGACCTCGGATCCGCGCATCGACGGCGTGGCCTTCACCGGCTCGACCGCGACGGCGCAGGCCATCCGTACAAGCCTTGCCGCCGCCAACCCGCACGCCATGATGATCGCCGAAACCGGCGGCCTGAACGCCATGATTGTCGACAGCACGGCGCTGCCGGAACAAGCCGTTCAGGCCATCATCGAAAGCGCCTTTCAATCGGCAGGCCAGCGCTGTTCGGCGCTGCGCTGTCTCTACGTGCAATCGGACATCGCGCCTGAGCTTCTGACAATGCTCAAAGGCGCGATGGACGCCTTGTGCCTTGGCGATCCCTGGCACCCGGCCACCGACGTGGGCCCGGTCATCGACGCAGATGCCCGCGCCCGGATCGAGGCGCATGTGGCAAAGGCCCGCGCCGAAGGCCGCGTCCTGCACGAATTGCCCGTACCGGCGGGCGGCACCTTTGCCGCGCCCGCGCTGATCCAGGTCTCCGGCATCGCCGACCTCGGGCAAGAGGTGTTCGGCCCCATCCTGCACGTCGCCACGTTCGAAGCCGACGAAATCGACGCGGTGATCGACGCGATCAACGCCACGGGCTATGGCCTGACCTTTGGCCTGCACACCCGGATCGACGACCGCGTCCAGCACGTCAGCGACCGGATCGAAGCCGGAAACCTGTATATCAACCGCAACCAGATCGGCGCCATTGTCGGCAGCCAGCCTTTTGGCGGCGAGGGGCTGTCCGGTACCGGACCCAAGGCAGGCGGGCCGCATTACCTGCCCCGTTTCTGCCGCACGCGCCCGCCGCTGCAGGGCACCGACTGGGACAGCGACATGGATCTGTCCGCCCTGGTCCGCGCCATCTCGGACGCGCCACATCCCGCAGCCGTGCCTCCGCAATCGCTGCCCGGCCCCACGGGCGAATCGAACCGCCTGAGCACCCTGCCCCGCGCACCGATCCTGTGCCTTGGCCCCGGCCCCGAAGCCGCCGCCGCACAGGCCCGCGCCATCTCCGAACTGGGCGGGCGCGCAGCCGTCGCAACCGGCCATGTCGCGCCAGAGAGCCTGCGCGACCTGCCGAGGATTGGCGGCGCCTTGTGGTGGGGCGATGATGCCGGAGCCCGCGCGCTGGCACAGGCGCTGGCGGCCCGCGAGGGCGCCTTGATCCCGCTGATCACCGGGCAGCCTGATGCGGCTCATGCCTGTCTCGAGCGGCACGTCTGCATCGACACAACCGCTGCCGGCGGGAACGCCGCCTTGCTGGCCAGCGCCTCGTGATGGGTTGACGTTGCGCGCCGGGGGCTTACCGTCCGCCACATGCTACCGATCCGTGATCACAACCCGTCGGGGCGGCTGCCCTATGTCACCTATGCGTTGATCGCGATCAACGTGATCGTATTCGTCACCTACCTGCCCCTGATGAGCGACAGCCGCGCGCTCAGCGAGTTTTACTATGACTACGCGATGATCCCCGCGCGGCTCAGCGCGGGCGACGGATGGAGCGGGCTGTTTACCTCGATGTTCCTGCATGGCGGCTTTCTCCATATCGCCGGTAACATGCTGTTTCTGTTCATCTTTGGCGACAACATGGAAGACGAGATGGGCCATGTTCAGTTTGCGGTCTTCTACCTCGTGGCGGGGCTGATGGCGGGATATATCCACTACCTGTCCGAGCCGTTCTCGCGCATCCCCACGGTGGGTGCCTCGGGTGCGATTGCCGGCGTGATGGGGGGATATCTGCTGATGTTCCCCAAGGCGCGGGTGGATATCCTGTTGATCCTGATCGTGTTTTTCAAAGTCTTCCCGGTCCCGGCATGGATCATGCTGGGGCTGTGGTTCGGGCTGCAGCTGTTCAACGGCGTGGCGTTTGATGCCTCGGGCGGTGGGGTCGCCTACTGGGCACATGCCGGCGGATTTGTCGCCGGGTTCATCCTGACCATACCGCTATGGCTGCGCCGCGGCGGCACCGCGTTCTGGAGCCGGACCGAGGGGCACCCGCCTCACCCCGAAGCCAAGTACAAGCTGACGCCCACCTCGATCCCCAAGGTGCCCCGGCGATGACCCGGCGCCCTTGGATGGCATAAAGTTTCTGAAAGGCCAGGATAATCTGACCCGCTATACTTGGGGTACCCACACCGCCAAGCACCACTTTTGCGCGACCTGCGGCATCTATATCTATCACCAGCGGCGGTCGAACCCGGATGAGCTTGGCGTGAACGCCCTGGCGCTGGAGGGCGTGATGCCCTCCGACCTGCCGCCGGTGCCGTGGCACGACGGCGTCAACCATCCATCGGATCAAGTCTGAGCGCGCACAAAAAGTTCGTACGAACTTTTTGCGGCCCTCTAACTCACTGACTCAACTTTAATTTCAGGCGCGAACCAGCTTGGCCAGTCCGTCGAACATCTGCCCGTTGGCGCAGATCACGGTGCCATCGACGGGGTTGTCTTCGGGGTTCATCGCCTCGATCAGACCGCCCGCCTCGCGCACCAGAAGAACTCCGGCCGCCACGTCCCAAGGGTTGAGCCGACGCTCCCAATAGCCGTCGTAACGCCCCGCCGCCACATAGGCGAGGTCCAGCGCAGCCGACCCGAACCGGCGCACCCCGGCGCAGGTGGGCAAAACACGGGCCAGTTCCTGCAGCGTATGCGGCAGGTCACCCCGTCCGCCAAAGGGCAAGCCGGTCGCAAAGACCGCCTCAATCATCCGGCTGCGCCCGCTGACCCGGATGCGGCTTTCATTGAGCCACGCGCCCGCGCCCTTTTCGGCCCAGTACAGCTCATCCTTGGCGGCATCAAAGATCACAGCCGAGACGATCTGACCTTTGTGCTCCAGCGCGATCGAGACAGCCCAGTGCGGCAGCCCATGCAGAAAATTCGTAGTCCCATCAAGGGGATCGACGATCCAGCGGCGGGTCGGGTCGTCGCCCTCTTCCTCGCCGCCCTCTTCGGCCAGCCAGCCATAGGTGGGACGCGCGCCGCGCAGCTCTTCTTTGAGGATCTGTTCGGCGGCCAGATCAGCGCGGCTGACGAAATCGCCCGCGCCTTTCATCGAAACCTGCAGGTTTTCGACTTCACGGAAGTCCTTGACCAAAGAGCGGCCCGCCTTGCGCGCCGCCTTCATCATGATGTTCAGATTTGCCGTGCCCTGCATGCCGCGATCCTTGACTGGTCAGGCCGCGGCTATACGCGCCCTGACCGCCGCGGGCAAGGGCCGCCCGTCACCAGTTCGAGTGGCTGTGCGTATGGGTCGTGGTGTGGCTGTGGGTCTTGGCGTGGGTGTGCGTGACCGTCTTGCGGTGGGTGTGGACTTTGCGCTTGCCACCGGCGCGGTCGACGTAGGGACCTGCGTTGGGGGTGCCGCAGCAGATGACGCCGTTCATGGTGATCGGCTGCAGGCCCGCGGGGCAGAAGTTGTGTTTGGCGGGGTACTTATGCACCAGCATTTGTGCCGGGGCGTGGCTTTGCGTCTTCTCGTAGCCGCCGGCAAAGGCGGGAGCGGCAACGGCCAGGGCGGCGATGGTGGTCAGGATCAGGCGCATGGGTCCCTCGCGCAAATGGTTGTTTTGGTTGGGGGACAGGCTACCAGACCTTGTGGCCAAGTCAAAGGAACCTTTCAGTTTCCTTGACGCTCGGCCTCATCGTGCGGCGCGTTTACCACCTCGGGCACAAGCGTGGCACGCACCTGCGCGGGGCTAAGCGGAAACAGCGGCCGCGGCGCGGCGTCACTTTTGGCAGGCGTTTGAATGACATATCCCATGGCGAGCATCCCTCTCGTCTTGATGCCACCACAGATACCGTCCGCACCGCCGCGCTTCACGGGGAGTTGGCGCGCCCCCTTCCCCCAAGCGCCACCAGCACCATCAGCCAGCCCAAAACCCCCTGCCCGTGAAACGACAGGCTGGCCCGGTCGGT
>JAHDCH010000200.1 GCA_020629995.1 Pseudaestuariivita sp.
AGATCCGGCAGCACCGTCCGCGCGACCCAGCCGCGCAGCGCATCCGCGCCCGCCGCCATCAGGCCGCAGACCAGCGCGCCCGCGATCAGCGTGCGCCCTATGCGGTGGTGCCGTGTCACCGGATCTCGATCCGTCCGGCCCCGGTGCGTGCGCGGAACTGTGGCAGGTACATGTCCTCGACCGTTGCGGCCGGGTGGTGGAACACCCCCGGCGACACCGCGCGCACGATATAGGCCAGCGTGATCGGCTTTTCATCGCGCTTGTTCACGGCGGCAAGGAACCGGTCACTGCGGAACTCGGTATGCGTCGCGTTCGATGGCTTCAGCCAGTCCAGCGCCCGCACATCGCCCGCGCGGATCAGGTTCGGATTGTCGATCTCGAACCCCGCAGGCAGCGCATCGTTGACCATCAGCCGCGCCTGCCCCTTTTCGGCGGGCGACACTGTCAACACTGCGACAAACCGGTCGCCCACGTTCACGATCTCGGGCATCGCGTCGCCCTCCATCGTGTAGAACGCGCGCCGGATCGTATAGCCATAGCCCGAGGCGGCAGGCGGCACATCCGGCACGCCAAAGGTGGTCAGCGTGATCTGCGTGTCCACGCTCGACCCGTTGCTGATCGCCAGCGGCCCCTCCATCGTCTGATCCTCCAGCACGCGCACGAACGGCCCGTTGATCGGCGCTCCGTTCACCCGCACATCCGACAGTGACGGATCGCGCAGCATGGCCTGCGCCGCCAGCAGTGCCCAGGCCTGTTCCTGCGTTGAACGCGGCTGGCCTCTTGCGGTGATGCGGCGGGTCAGCGCCTCGGTATCGACCATGGTCGAGCCATGCTCGACCGCCAGCGTCAGCAGACCGGCCAGATCGCGCTGCGACGTGCCGTAGTCGGCGCGCCATGCCCGGTCTTCGCCCGGCAGGTTCAGCGTCTGGCGCACGGCTTGGGCAAACATCGCATCGGCCCTTGCCTGATCGCCGTACATCGCCAAGGCGGCGCCCAGCTGCGCCGCCGCCAATGCGGTGCCAAAGCTGGTCCGCTTTTCATCGGCGTAATACCGCAGCGTCCCCATCGAGGCTTGCCCCTCGCGCGCCAGCACCATCAGCGCATAGGCCACATCCTCTCCGCCCCGGTCGAAATCGGGGGCATAGTTGATGCGGTTGCGCAGGTTGTCCATCGCCGCGCGGAAGGCCAGATCGGGCACCGCGTGGCCCTGGGCCCGTGCCCGGCTGAGGAAATCGCTGGCGTAGGCATCCAGCCACAGATCGCCGCTGTCCACGCGCCACAGGCCAAAGGCCCCGTTCGCGCCCTGCCGCGTCAGAACGCGGGCGATGGCCTGGTCTATGCGCCTGGCGATCTGGTCGCCGCGCCCCAGCTGCATCGCCTCGGCCACCGACGACAGGTACAGCAGCGGCATGGCCCGGCTGGTCACCTGTTCGGTGCAGCCATAGGGATAGCGATCCAGCGCCGCCAGCAGCCCCGGCGCGTCCAGCCGCGCCAGCGGCCCCGCCGACACCATGGCCGACCCCGTGCCGCTTTGCAGCCCGGCAAACACGTCCTCGCTCAGGCTGAACGTGTCGCCGGCGGCCAGATCGAACCGCTGGGTGGTCGACACTTCGGGATCGTTCTGCCGCACCGGCAAGGTCAGCGGTTTGACCAGCTCGCGCCCGTCCGGCAGCGTCAGGGTAAAGATCAGACTGTGGTCGCCCGGATCGCGCGCGATCACCGGAATCTCCAGCACGCTGCGGCCCAGCTCGTCCAGCGTGACGGCGGTCGGAAAGTCCGACAGATCGACGCTCACGCCCCGCGCCTCCAGCCGGAAGGGCATCCGCCCCGCAGGCCCGGTGACATGGGTCATCTCGACCTTCAGCCGCGAGATGTCTCCCGGCGCCATGAACCGCGGCAGCGACGCGGCGACCACCACCGGATCGCGCACCAGCACATCGGCCTCGGCTTGCCCCACGCCCGTCTGCGACCAGGCGACAGCCATCAGTTTGACCGTCCCGTTAAAGCTCGGCATGTCAAAGGCCACCTCGGCCTTGCCCTCCGGCCCGACCTCTACCCGACCCGAAAACAGCGCGACGATCTCCTCGGTCGGCGGCGGGCTTTGCAGGCTGGCATCCGCACTGCCATCCCCGCCCGACCGCAAGCGCCCCATCGCGCCGGTCTGGCCATCCAGAAGGCGGCCGTACAGGTCGCGGATCTCGACGCCCAGACGCCGCTGGCCAAAGTAGTGATCCGAGGGGTCCGGTGCTTCGAAACCGGTGAGGTTCAGGATGCCCACATCCACCGCCGCAACGGTGACATAGGCCGTGTCGCCTTCGCTCAGGCCTTCGACCTGCACGGCGGCCTCCAGCGGCCCGCGTGGGGCGGCTTCCTCTGGCGCATCAAGTGTCACGGTCAGCTGGCCCGCGCCCGGGTCCACCTTGGCATAGGCGAGGCCCAGCGCGCGCAGCGGGGTGCGGTCGCCCGCGCCTGCGAGCGGCTGGATCACCTGTGCGGTGACGTATGCGCCCGCGCCCCAATCCTCGGTCACTTCCAGCGGGACGCGGCTTTCGCCCTCGGGCACGTCGACAACCTGCCGCGCGATGACCTTGTTCGACATCACCGTGATCAGCGCCGTGCCTGCCGCGCGCGGGTCAAGGATCAGCGTTGCCGTGTCTCCGGGCCGGTAGCTTTCCGCGTCCAGCGACAGGTCCAGCGTGTCCGGCGTGGCCCCCGTGTCGGGTGGGGCGAACCAGCCGGCATAGAACCCTTCGGACGCCGCGGCGTATGTGCCGTCCGTGCGTTCGACGACAATCTCGTAGCTGCCCCACTCGACCGGAGCCTCTACCGTGACCGGTGCTCCGTCGATCAGCGCCGTGCCTCCTGCCACGCGGCTGCGTGTGGTGATCGGCTCCCACCTCCAGCGGCCGTTCTGCTGATACCACTGATACCGTGTGCGCACCCGGTTCACGGTCCAGCTGACCTCGAAATAGCCCGGCTCCAGCGCGCCATCGACGCCCACCAGCTCGAACGTGGCGCGGGTGCCCTCGGGCACGACACCGTCAAAGGCGGGCCGGATCCCCAGCATCGGCTTGCCGCTCAGCGCCACTCCGGTTGTGATGCGTTCCACCGGGCGGCCCGAGCCTTCGGACATCTCGCCGCGCACGGTCAGCTTCAGCGGTGTGCCCGCCTGCGGGATGTCCGGCAATTGCAGCGCCAGCTTTGCTGCCCCCGTGGCATCCGTGCGCGTGTCCTCCTGAAAGCGGGTGCGCGGCGTTGTGCGGGCGTCGTGGCGGCCAAAGACGTAGCCGGGCCAGCCGTCCAGCTGCCGGTCCGGGGTCAGGCGCACCTCCAGGCTCAGCGGCAGGTCCGCGCCGGGGGCACCGAACAGGTAGTCGGCCTGCACGGTCAGCTCGGGCGTTGTGCCCAGCCGCACGGGCGCTTCCGGCAGGGTCATGTCGAAATCGATCCGCTCGGGGATGAAATCCTCGACCAGCACCTGCGCGCTGGCCAGATCGGGCGCGTCCACATCGGCCCTCAGCGCTATGCGCCATGTGCCGCGTGGGGCGGTCGCGGCCACCGGCATGGCAAAGACATGGCCGCCCGCCGCGCCCTCCGGGCTCAGATGGCGGGCGTATTCCACTCCGTCGGGCCGGGTCAGGATGGCAGTCAGCGGCACTCCGTCCAGCGCCCTTGCCTGTGCGTTCCGTACCAGCGCTGTTGCGTGGATCGTGTCGCCTGCGCGGTAGGCGCCCCGGTCGGTGGTGACAAAGACGTCGATCGGCGCGGCGGGCGGGTTGCCCTCTACGCCCCGGTCGCTGAGATCAAAGGCCGGATCGGTCAGCGACAGGAAAGTCATGTCCTCTTCGCCCCTCCGTGCCGTGATCAGGGCCGGGGCCGCTCCGCCTGTGCCGCGGGTCAGCCCCGCTTCGAACCTGGCTGTGCCGTCTGCATCGGTGATCGCGCGGCCCAGCACCCGGTTTGACCGGGACCTGAGCGTCACTTCGAGCCCTTCCAGCGCCCCGGCATCCGCCAGCCCCCGGGCAAAGACATGCAGGCCGTCCGTGCCTGCCAGCGTGGTCAGCCCGATGTCCGACAACAAGAACCATTGCGTTGCGCCTTCGGCGTCATAGCGGTTCACCCCCGGCACGCGGGCCGTCAGGGCGTAGACGCCGGGCGGCAGGTCTCCGATCACCTCGCCCACGGGCAGGCGGGTCGTGACGCTCTGGTTCAGGCTCTGGCCGACCTCGGCGGTGCCTTGCCAGATGTCTTCGGCAATCTGGTCAAACCGGTCCTCGGACCAGGCCGACAGGGGGCGGCCGAACAGGCTGTCCTGCATTGCGCGGATCAGGTTGCCGTCGGCGACCCTGCGCAAGGTCAGATCCACCTCTGCCAGGTTCACCGTTTCGATCGCGACCCCCGCGTCCGGTGTCCTGGGCAGAACATAGGCCCGGCTGGCAAAGCTGGCCTGTGGGCTGCGGTCGCGCACGTACAGGGCCAGGTCCACGTCCTTGATCAGCTCTTCGCCCGCCTCGCTGGGCAGGCCGCTGCGCAGGGTCAGCTGATAGCGTGCTCCGTGCTGCACGCCCGTGATGCACAGCTGGTTGCCAGTGACGTCCACGGCCAGCCGGTCGTCGGGCAGGCGGACGTAGGGCGTGTACTCATCGGCAGCGTTCAGGGCTTCGGAAAAGACGGCGCAGATGCGCGGGTCGGCCAGATCGCTTTCGACCTGGGTGTCCACCACGCGAAAGCCGTACTTGGCGATGGCCTTGTCCAGCGCGGCGACGATCTCGGGGCGGGGCTGGATGCTTTCGGCCAGCCTCAGCGCCTGCACCATGTCGCGCCCACGGCCTAGCGTTTCCAGCGTGCCGCCCGCAAGCTCCATGGCCGAGGCTCTGATGCCGTCATTGCCTGTGCGCAGATAGGCGTTCAGCGCTGCGTTCAGGGCAATCTGCGCATTGGCGCGCCGCTCGCGGCCCGTGTCGCCCTTTTGTTCCAGCGCCAGCCGCGCATAGTCCAGCCACATGGCCGCGTCGCCGGTGTGCGACAGCGCCGCGCCCTGCCAGTGCAGCGCGTCGCGCAACCGCCCGGACCGGCGGCGTTCCTCGACCGCGGCCAACAGCGTCTCGACGCTCCACTTGCCTCCGGGATGCTTGCGCCCGATCGCTTCGGCCTGGGCCCGGGCGGCTGTGATGTCCTGTTCCCGGGCAAAGCCCATTTCGGCGCGCCGTGCCTCGGCAAGCGCTTCGTCGGCCCTGTCAGGCCGCCTCAGCTCGACCGAGATCGCGCCTTCGTATTCGGTGCGCTCGGTGACGGCGGATTTGGGAAAACAGGCGTTCGAGCGGCGGTTGAACGTATAGGCCACACACGCGTCATTGGTCGCGCAGGCGCGCTGGCAGGCGTCTTCGGTCGTGTCGAACAGATTTTGCAGGTCCGATCCGTAAAAGTCGGTGTTTTCCGACACGATGCTGCGGGCCTGCGGCAGAATCGAC
>JAHDCH010000201.1:0-3026 GCA_020629995.1 Pseudaestuariivita sp.
TCGCGCTTTTCGATCTCGAGCACATTGGTGCCGAGGCACAGGTCGATGCCCTTTTGAGTCATCTCTTCCGAGACCAGCCCGCGCGCCTCGTCGTCAAAGCCGCGCAGGATCTGGGCACCGCGGTAGAATTGCGTAACTTCGACCCCGAGACCGTTGAGAATGCACGCAAATTCGCAAGCGATGTAGCCGCCCCCGACGATCAGGATCTTCTTCGGCAACTTGGGCAGGTGGAAAATCTCGTTCGAGGTGATCGTGTGCTCGACCCCGGGGAAATCGGGCGCAAAAGGCCACCCGCCCGTGGCTACAAGGATGTGTTTGGCCGATTTGATGCTGCCGTCCGCGAGGGTCACTTCGTGCGGTCCGGTGACGCGGGCGCGCTGGTCGAAGGTTTCGACGCCCGAACCGGCGAGCAGTTTGCGGTAGACGCCTTCGAGGCGGTCAAGCTCTGCCTCGAGCTTGCCCTTGAAGTGGTCCCAGCTGAAATCGCCCGCTGTGATGTCCCAGCCATAGCTTTGCGCGTCTTCGGCCATTGCCGGATAGCCCGAGGCGAACACCATCAGCTTTTTGGGCACGCAGCCACGGATGACGCAGGTGCCGCCATAGCGGCTTTCCTCGGCCAGGGCGACCTTGGCGCCGGTTTCGCCTGCGGCCACGCGGGCCGCGCGCACGCCGCCCGAGCCTCCGCCAATCACGAAGAGGTCGTAGTCAAATGCCATGCGAGGTGCCTTCTTAGTCTGCGAGGTCGGAAAAGAGGTTGTCGCTCTCGACGAAATCGAGCCGCTCTTCCTCGACAGTGCCCGCGTTGATGTCGCGCAGCTCAACGCGTCCGTCGCCGAACCCGATCACCACCACGTCGCAGATATCTATGAACAGACCATTTTCAACCACGCCCGGCATTTGGTTCAGCACCATGGCCAGCTGGCGCGGATTGCCGATGCGCTTGAGGTGGCAATCGAGGATGTAATTGCCCTCGTCCGTCACAAAGGGCGCGTCGCCGTTCATGCGCAGCGTGGTGTTGCGGCCCAGAACGTCCATCTGGATCAGGGTTTCCTCGACCAGCGCCTTGGTCGTCTGCCAGCCAAAGGGGATCACCTCGCAAGGCAGCGGGAAGGCGCCCAGCGTTTCGACTTCTTTGCCGATGTCGGCGATCACGACCATCTGGTCAGACGCCGTGGCGACGATTTTCTCTTGCAGCAGCGCGCCGCCGCCGCCCTTGATCAGGTTCAGGTCGCTGTCAAATTCGTCGGCCCCGTCGATGGTGATGTCGAGCCAGCGCGCCTCGTCGAGGCTGATCACCTCGATGCCGACATCGCGGGCCAGCGCGGCGGTGCGGGTCGAGGTGGGCACGCCTTTGAACTTGAGCCCCTCTTCGCGGACCATTTCGCCCAGGCAGCGCACCAGCCACGCGGCGGTCGAGCCGGTGCCAAGGCCCACGCGCATACCCGATTCAACCAGATCGGCGGCGCGTTTGGCGGCGACGAACTTGGCCTTGTCGATCGGTGACAGCTCTCCGGTCATGCGATGCTCCCCGTTTCGGCTTGGGCGTGTATAGGCCGTTTGCCCGGGCACGCCAACCGGGTGCGCGCCATTTTGCATCCTTTCGGGGCAGGTAAAGAAAAAACCGCCGCACAGCGGGACACGCTGGCGGCGGTGAGGTGAGCATTCTCCCGTGTGGGACCCTGTCCTCGGTCAGGCGATCTTGCGGCAGGCAGAGCCGGGATCGCGCGAGCATGTGCGCAGGCAGAGCGCGGGCTCGTCGCATCCTGGGGAAGGATGCCGAGGCTTTGGCACGGGGATGCAGGCAGAATGGGTTACAGGGCGGGCACGTAAAGCGCGGCGAGCAGCATGATCGCAAGAGCGGCAGCGCCCAAGGCATCCTCAACCAGCGTGGCGCGGCTGCGGCGAAGGGTGGTTTTGACTTGGTTCATCATTTTGGCGACCTGCTCTCGATCATGTTTGTTGCACCTTTGTTCTCATGTTCTTAACCCTCTGTAAAGAACTTTTTGAGAACATTTGCGAACAAATTGAGATAAGAGAGGTTAACCCACGGAAATCAAACGGATTGCCTGATCCTGCTCCATGAACCAAAGGAGGAACCTTGCGGCCTTTCCCCTGTCGCTGGTCAGCTCGGGGTCTTGTGACAGCAGATTGCGGGCATCTGACTGGGCGGTGGCCATCAGCCCCGCCTGGCGTTCAAGGTCTGCGATGCGGAAACGCGGCAGGCCCGATTGCGCGGTGCCGATCAGATCCCCGGCGCCGCGCATCTCCAGATCGGTCTCGGCGATGCGAAAGCCGTCTTCTGTCTCGCGCATGATCCGCAGGCGTTTTTCCCCCGCCTCGCTCAGCGGCGCCTGATAGAGCAGCAAGCACGTCGAGGCCTGATCGCCCCGCCCCACCCGGCCGCGCAGCTGGTGCAGCTGGGCCAGGCCAAAGGATTCGGCCCGTTCGATCACCATGATCGTGGCGTTGGGCACGTTCACCCCCACCTCGATCACGGTGGTGGCGACCAGCACGCTGGTCTCGCCGTTCTGGAACTTGGCCATCGCCGCGTCCTTGTCGGCGGGGGGCATCTGGCCGTGAACAAGGCCCACATGCCCTTCCCCCAGCGCGGCGCGCAGGCGTTTGAACCGCTCTTCGGCGGCGGTCATGTCGACGCTTTCGCTTTCCTCGACCAAGGGACAGACCCAGTACGCCTGCCGCCCCTCGGTGATGGCGCGGCGCAGGCGCTCGGTGATCTCGTCAAGGCGGGAGGTGGGCACAAGCGCGGTGGTGATCGGTTTGCGCCCGGGCGGTTTTTCATCCAGCACGCTGACATCCATATCGCCGTATTGCGCCAGGCTGAGGCTGCGCGGGATGGGCGTCGCGGTCATCACCAGCACATCCGCCGCCGCGCCCTTGCGCCCCAGTTCGAGCCGCTGGCGCACGCCAAAGCGGTGCTGTTCGTCAACGATGGCAAGGCGCAGGTCGCGGAATTCCACATCCTGCTGGAACACCGCATGGGTGCCGACGAGGATCTGGATCTTGCC
>JAHDCH010000201.1:3126-5453 GCA_020629995.1 Pseudaestuariivita sp.
GCGGTTCATCCGCGTGGCGCGGCCCATGTCCTCGGCGATTTCGGCAATCGCGCGGGTCTGCGCGCCGGTTGGCGCATAAGGCAGGCTTTTCAGGACCTTGGCCTGCAAAGCTCCGGTGCCTTGGGTGACCTGACCTGCGCCCGTCCGGTGGCCCCGGCGGGCCAGCGCAAGGGTCATTTGATGCGCGAACAGCTCATCATAGGCGAGCCGCGCGCGCGCGGGCGTCTCGGCGGTGATGTCTTTCAGCGCCTGCGGGTGATGCGCGGCGTGCAGCGCCTCGGCCCAGTCCGGCCAGCCGTGGCGGTCCTTGAGCGGTGGATCGATCCATTCGGGCACGCCATCGGGCACACGGGTCAGCGCCGAGGCCATGGCGCGGGTGATCCCCTTTTGCGTCACGCCCGAGGTGAGCGGATAGACCGGTTCAAACGCGGGGATCTCGCTGGCCTCGTGCGGCAGGACGACGTGTTCGGGGTGGACGATCTGGGCGATCCCGTCGAACAGCTCGGCCCGGCCTGACACCACGCGCCGCGCGCCTTCGGGCAGCAGCTTTTGCAGGTAGTCGCCGCGCGCGTGAAAGAATGTCAGCTGAAAGCTGGTCTGCGCGTCCTCGACGTTGATCCGGTAGGCGCCGCCCTTATTGCGCGGCGGGATATGCGCTCCGATGGTCACCTCGACGGTGACGACCTCGGGCAGCGCAACGCCCCTCAGCGTGTCGCGCCGCCGCCGGTCGATGCCCGAATGCGGCAGCGTCAGGACCAGATCGCGCGGTTTGGTGACGCGCAGCCCCTCGTAGGCGCGCGCCGTCTTGGGGCCGATCCCGTCCAGCGTCTCCAGCCCGGCAAACAGCGGGAACAGCTGCGGCGGGCGGCCGGGCGCGGTGCTCATGCGCCCTCGATCAGCGCGAGCCAGCCGTCTTCGTCCAGCGTGCGGATGCCCAGATCAGCCGCCTTCTTTGCCTTGGAGCCTGCGCCCGGCCCCGCGACCAGAAGGTCGGTCTTGGCCGACACGCTGCCCGACACCTTGGCCCCCAGCGCTTCGGCCCGGGCCTTGGCCTCGGCCCGGGTCATCCGTTCAAGAGTGCCCGTGAACACGACGGTCAGGCCCGCGACGGGACTGCCGGTCGTGTCGGGCGCGGCTTCGGGGATCACCTCGATCTGGGCCAGAAGGTCGTCGATGGCGGCGCGTTCGCGCGGTTCGGACAGCGTGTCACTGAGGGCGAGCGCGACCGTGGCGCCAACGCCGTCGATGCCGGTGATCTCGGCCCAGGCGGCGGCGGCGTCTGGCGGGACGGCCCCGAGCACCGCATCGCGCGCCGGTTTGATCCGCGCGCGGCGGTCTTCGGCGGCGGCGGCCGCACGTTCGGCGCGTTCGGCCTCATCCGCGGCGCGGTGCGCCTCGGCGGCCGGGCGGGCGGCATCGACCGCGGCAAACAGCGCGTCCGGCGTGTGGAAGGCCCGCGCGAGGTCAGCGGCGGCCACCTCGCCCACATGCCGGATACCAAGGCCGAACAACATGCGGGCAAAGGCGATGCGGCGCCGGTCTTCGATCGCGGCGAACAGGTTGGCGGCGCTTTGTTCGCCATAGCCCAGACGGTTTTTCAGACGCGTGAGGTTCTGAGCATCGCGCGCGGCCAGCGTGAAGATGTCGGCGGGCTGGGCAATGGGCAGGTCGGGGTCGCCGTGGAACATCTCGATCTGCTTGGCACCGAGGCCGTCGATGTCGAAGGCGGCGCGGGAGACGAAATGTTTCAGCTTTTCAACGGCCTGCGCTTCGCAGATGAGGCCGCCCGAGCAGCGGCGGACGGCATCGCCCGGCTCGCGCCGCGCGGGGCTGTCACAGACCGGGCAGCGCTCGGGAAAGACGAAGGGCACAGCCTCGGCGGGCCTTTTGGCGAGGTCGACGTCGGCCACCTTGGGGATCACGTCGCCGGCGCGGTAGACCTGCACCAGATCGCCGACGCGGATGTCCTTGCCGCCCCGGATGGGCGTGCCATCGGCGCCGCGCCCGGCGATGTAGTCTTCGTTGTGAAGCGTGGCGTTCGACACAACGACGCCGCCCACGGTCACGGGTGTCAGGCGCGCAACCGGGCTGAGCGCGCCAGTGCGGCCGACCTGAATGTCGATCCCTTCGAGGCGGGTCCAGGCAAGCTCGGCCGGGAATTTATGCGCAATGGCCCAGCGGGGCGTGGTCGAGCGCAGGCCAAGCCGGTCCTGCAGCGCAAGGTCGTCCACCTTGTAGACGACACCGTCGATGTCATAGCCCAGATCCGCGCGCTGCGCCCCGATGGCGGTGTAATGCGCGATCATCTCGGCGGGGCTGCTGCAGCG
>JAHDCH010000202.1 GCA_020629995.1 Pseudaestuariivita sp.
GGGTGTCTTCGTCAACCGGTTCGGCATCGCGCGCCGCGCGCTCGCCGCTTTCGGTGTAGGCAAAAGGTGACGAATTGCTGGGTTCGGGCAGGTCGACCGACAGCTCTTGGGCCCATGTGGCGCCAGCCATCAGGGCCGTCATGGCGACGAATGTGGTAAAATGTGCTTTCATGGAAAAACCGCTCCTCTGGTCGGTTATGGGCCGTTGGCCCGGGTCAGTGTGAAATCAAGCCGCGAGACCGCAAGCGCCGGCCCCTTGGGTTTGAGAGTGAAGCCGCGCGTCGCTGTTGCCGGGTCGGTCAACGTGCCCAGCCATGCGGCCAAAGGGGTGCCCTGCCCCCGGGTGACCGAGCCTGTGGCCAGCGTGTCAAAGACGGTGCGCGCATCACCCGCCTCGGCAGGTACGGACAGCACGATCAGGCTTTCGCGCTGAACGGTGCCGGGCGCGCCGTCATGTTCCATCCGGTAGCGCAGACGCTTGGTCGCGCCCACGTCCAGACGGTTGGATTGGTTCCGCGCCGGCCAAAGCACCGTCACCGCGCTGTCCGACGTCACGTACAGCAGCGTCACATCCTGCCGCTTGGCCGTCGGGTTCCGGATGTCGACGGTCAGGATCACGCAGGTCTCAAGCGCCACCGGCGACAGCACGATTTCCGCAGGCGCAGAGCCCGGACGGCACCGCCCATCGGCCAGCTGCCCCGGCGTGGCGGAAAACGCCACCTCGGCCTCGGTCTTGAGCAAGGACAGGCCTGTCGCGGCAGGCTTGGGCACCTGCGCCAGCGCGCGTTCCAGCCGCAACCGCCCAATCACGCGCGTCACCTGCGCCGCGGCCTGGACAGGATCGCTGGACAGGCGCAGGCTTGATCCAGGGCCTGAGGGATCAATCACGCCGTCCGGCCCGACCACGATCAGGTCATTGCCGTGTTGCACGATGGTCGTCGCGCCGGGCGTGCCGGGGGGCGACAACGGCGCATCCAGCCGGGCGGCAAAGCTGTCGCGTCCGCCCAGCACCCCGGCGGCATCATCGCTCAGGGCCAGCACGGCGGACGCATCAATCGCACGGTCGGTCATCACCGCATGGGTGACCGCAACTGTCGGGCGCGGATCGTCATACGCGATCTCGGAGGTCAGCGCGCCCACCTTGCTGACCGTCGCGGTGCCGCGCGGCGTGTCATCCAGCAGCGAGGCATACAACGTCAGCGTGCTGCCTTGCGTCACGTCCTGCAACAGGCCCGCGTCCAGCTTGGTCCGGGACACGCCAAAGCGCTGAGGCGCGGGCGGCGCACCGTCCAGAACCGGCGCATCGGCCAGAGGGCCTTCGATATCCGGCGTCTGGACCAGCTGGCCTGTGCGCGCCTTCATCCTCTCGGTCGCGGCGGCGACCCATTGGGCGTAACTCAGGCCATCGGCTTCGGCCAGCACGGCCACCAGAGAGCGGGTGAAATCCCCGTGCCACGGACCGCCTTCGGCGATGGGGTATTCATAGGCCCGTTCGTCCGCCTGGGTCGCATAAAGAAAGACGTACTCACCCGGGGGCGGCGGTGCTTCGCCTTGCGTATCCCCGTCATCCTCGGGCACGCCCAACTCGGCCAGCGAGATAAACCGCGCCTGCCCTGCTCCTTGGCTGTCGCCCAGCGCGCGAAAGCCCGTGCCGGAATGGCAGGCGTCGATGATGGCAACCAGCTTGACGCCCCGTTGATCGGCGGCCCTGGCAAATGCGGCAAAGTCATCGTCGAGGATCGCGTTTTCGACCGTGCCTGTGCCGCCGTTCCATCCTTTGGCGTCGCGCGGCAGAAAGATTTCGTCGTACCCGCCGCCTTCGTCCCCGTTCAGATCGGGCGTTTGTGCCCCGTGGCCGGAATAATAGAACAGGACAGTGTCGCCCGCCTCCGATGCCTCGATCGCGCCGCCCAGCGCGGTCAGGATCGCGTCGCGGTCGGGGTAGCCCCGGGTTATCCCTTCGGGCACCTTGGCCGCGTCATCCGACAGCACGGTGATCGCGCCCGCCTGCACCCCGCGCTGCATCAGGGCGCCTGACAGCAGGCCCACGTCATTGACCGGACCGCGCAGATCCGCGTCGAGGTAGAGGTAATCACCCACGCCCACCAGCACCGCGCGCGTATCGGCCAACGCGGCAAACGGCGCAGTCAGGCATGTCAGGGCAAAAAGGGCGGGTTTGAAAATCATGGAGCGTAACGTGTTCGCGTCTTGGCACCCGCGCAATGATGCGGAGGCTGTCTGACCGCATTTGTCATCAATTGGACGGCGTGATCCTCCGGGCGCTGGGGGTTATGCGCGTTCCCGTCGGGGTCGGCGCGGCGTCAATGGCCCGCAAGAAACCGTTCAGATCGGGGTTGCGGCGGGTCGCCTCTTCGCCCGCGGCGATCACCAGATCGACCTGTTCGGTCGGCAGGGCAAGACGCGTGGGCACTTCGTTCAGCTTGTCCTGCTGGTCAGCGTCCAGCACATCAAAGCCGACCTGCCCGACAAAGAATTTCACATCCGAACAATCCCAGCCCGCCGTGCTGCCACGCAGGGCGCGCACCCGCGCAGCGGGCAGATCGCAGCGCCATTCGATCAGGTCGGCCGCGTATTCGTCCAGCGTCAGGCGCATCACGTCGTACCCCACCCGCGTCGCCGCCCCCATCGAGGCATTGGCGATCGCAAGGCCCAGCCCCACGCCACCCGGTCCGCTCACCTTCTGGTTCCAGCGGGCGTCCTTTTGCACGCCCGCATTGGCCACCAGCACCAGCATCCGCGTCAGCTTGACCGCCTGCTCTTCGCTGAGCGGGCCGAACGGGTTTTGCGCCTTGGCCCGCGCGACCGAAAACCCGGTGGTGCCGAAATTGTCGGTGATCGCGCCATCAAGCAGCTTGATGTACTTGATCTTGTCCGGATCGCGGTAGGTTTCCAGCGATGCGCCATAGGCGCGCAAGGCCGATGTGCTTTCGGGATTGAACCGTGCGGCGGTCAGCCAGTCCGGTTCGGAATAATCACAATCGTTCGTGTGCGCGGCCAGCGTGATGGGCGAAAACACCAGCGGAAACGCCGCCGAGGCCGCGACCGCCTCGCTCACCGGCAGCGAGGCGAGGTCCGAACAGATCGCATCAAAGGTTTCCTGGCTGAACAGGAAAGGCGTGGAATTGGCGATATCGGTCGCGTTCAGCCACGTGGTGGCATGGCCGCGTTTCCACATGTCGGCAAAGGTGGCGTTCTTGAAGATCGATTCATTCAGGAACCGCGAAAACGTCTTGCGCCCGTTGGCCCCGCCCGACAGCCCGCGCGACAGGGTCAGCGGGTTCAGCACATTGGTGGACATGTACCGTTCGGCGTTCTGGATCAGGTAATCCTCGCGATACCGGTTCAGCCCCCGAGGCCCATACAGGCCATAATAGGCCGCCGTGACCGACCCGCCCGATACGCCGGTGACCATGCGCACATGGCTCAGCAATCCGTCCGGGTTCGCAGGCGACGCTGTCGCGGCCCGCAGCGCCTTGAGCATCCCGAATGAGAAAGAGGACGCCCGCGTGCCACCGCCCGAGAAGGCCAGCGCCACGACCAGATCGTCGCGGCCTTTGGAGCTGGCTCCAAATTGAGGTTCGGCGCTGGCGGTTGTGGTGGAGGTCAGCGGCGTGTTGATCGGTTGGTTCCATGCCGCACAGCTTGCCAGCACGGCAAGACATGCCGTGGCCGTCAATCCGCGAAGTCTAAGCCCCCATCCCATAAGCATACCAAAAATCAACTGTTTGAATGGTTGGAAAAGTGCAAATAATCGATCTCGATTGCAAACCCTTTTTCTGTGTCAGGCACGCGTAGCCGGGCGCCATGGCGCAGGGCAATGGCCCGCACCAGCGACAGGCCCAGCCCGTGCCCCGGCTGTGCCGCCTGCGCCGTGCCGCGGGCAAAGGGCTGGAACAGGCGCGCGCGCAGGTCAGCGTCGATCCCCGGGCCATCGTCACGCACCGACAGGCGGACGTGGTCGCCCACACGTTCGACGCTCAGGCGGATCGTAGCTCCGGGGGGCGTGTATTTCAGCCCGTTCTCAAGCAGGTTCGACACCTGCTGCGCGATCAGCTGGGCATCACCCAGGATGGTCTGGCCCGGCGCAATCAGCGCTTCGATCCGGCGGCCGCCCTCTTCGGCGGCGGGGCTGTACAGCTCGGCGATCTGGGCGGCGGTGGCGCTGAGGTCCATCGTCGCAAGGCCGGTTGTGTCGCCCGCTTCGGCATCCATGCGTGCGATCGACAGCAGGCTGTCAAACAGGCGGATGGTGGCGCGGATTTCGTCTTCAAGCCCCGCGCGGTCGGCGGCGGCAAGGTCCAGCGCGGACAAGCGCGTCTGGATGCGCGCCAGCGGCGTGCGCATTTCGTGCGCCACGGCATTGCCCAGCCTTTGGTGCGCTTCGAAAAGATGCGCAATCCGGTCAAGCATGTCGTTGATATGGGCCACCAGCGCGGCGTGCACCGCGTCATCGCGCGGCGGATCAAGCCTTTGGTGCAGACCGCCGCCACGCCCGATCCTGTCCAGCTTGTGATTGATCTCCGCCACCCTCTGGCGCGTGGACCGGGCGGCGAAATAGGCCGCGCTCAGCCCCGCTGCTGCCATGGCAATCGCGGCCAGAGCAAAGGCATTGCGCATGCGTTTCAGGCTCTGTTCCGCCTGAACCAGCGAAACACCCGCCATCAGCGGATACCCGTCCAGGTCGGTGACCTGCGCCAGATATGGCACCTTTTGCACCGTGATCCGCTTGGGCGCTGTGGCGCTGCGGGGCAGGCTGTCGGGCCAGGGCACGCTGCCTGCCAAAAGGCCGCTGGCCTGATCGCCGAGGGCAAAGACGCTGGCCCCGGGCGGCGTGGGATCGGCGCGGAACTGCAACGCCAAGGGCACCGACGGCAACGGGCTGGTGCCCAGCAGGCGGGTGTAGCCTTGGGTTTCCGCCTCCAGCCTTTGCCGCGCATCGGCGGTGATCTGGCCTTGCAACCGCAGGTCCAGGAACACAGCCGCGCCAATCGCAACACCCACCGGGATCAGCCCAGCCCGGGCCACAACGCGCCATGTGGCCCCGCGCGCCACCCTAGCCGGCCTGTGCCTGTTCAAACCGATAGCCCGCACCGCGTTCGGTATGGATCCAGGCGCGGCCGGTGGCGTCTTCGAGCTTGCGGCGCAAACGGCCGATATGCACATCCACGACGTTGGTCTGCGGATCAAAATGCAGGTTCCAGACATGCTCCAGCAGCTGCATCCGGCTCAGCGCGACACCTGAATGGGTGGCAAAGTACAGCAGCAGGTCAAACTCCTTGGGTGACAGGGGCACGTGATCCGCGCCCCAATGCACCGTGCGCGCCTTGATGCGGATTTCCAAGTCTCCGAACACCAGAAAATCGTTGCCGCCTTCGGCCTGCGCCTTGCCCCTGCGGACCAGCGCCCGGATGCGGGCGCGCAGCTCTTC
>JAHDCH010000203.1 GCA_020629995.1 Pseudaestuariivita sp.
CGAGACGGATTGACTGATGACCAGCGCCAGTGGCGACAGGCGGGCACCGTCAGTCTGACGCGCGACCTCTTCGCGCGCACGCTCAAGCTGGGCCGTGGTGACCGGGCCGTCGTCGTCCAGCATGCGCAGGATGCAATGCCCCTCGAAATGCTTGAATTCGAACGTGACCGAATGGCCGGCAACGGCAGATGCACTTTGGCACGAAAAGGCCAGCAGCTCGGACGCGATCAGGGCGGTCTTGCGGCGGTTTGCCTCGTCACCGTCGCGTTTGAAGTGCGACCTGATCCAGCGGTCGAGGTTGTCCTCGCTGTCGAGGCTGCGCGCGGCGACCATCCGGGCCCAGCCCGATGACATGCGGCCGCGGATCTCTTCGGCATCGCCGGCTTCGATGACGCGCCCACCCTGCAGGACCAAAAGCTGGTCACAGCATTCAAGGATCGAGCGGTCCTCGGTCACGAGGATAAAGCTGCGGCCCAAGCGCTTTTCCTGCATCATCCGTGCGGTCAGGGCGCGGATCAGCTTGTCGGACGCGGCGTCTTCGGGGCGGTCCATCAGGTACAGGCCAGGGTTCAACAGGAAGGCGCGCGCAATCGCCAGCGCCTTGCGCTGGGACCCGGGCAGGGTCTGGGCATTGGGCGTGGCGCAGATCTGGTCAACTGTGTCTGTGGCGAACACGATCTGTTCGAGGATGCGTTTGCCGCGCGTCAACGCGCCGTCCTCGCGGAAGCACGCCAGGTTGTCGGCGCCGGACGCCGGCAACAAGACTGGAAATTCGGGAAGGTAGACGCAAGGCACCGTGTCGTGGTGCAGATCACGCTCCCACAGGTCGCCATCGTTCAGCGAGGCGTGCCCGCGCACGCGCAGGCCGGCCAGCCCATGAGGATCGGACAGGGCCGACAGCAGCATGGATTTACCGGCGCCCGCCTCGCCCCGGACGCCTATGATCGTGCCCGGCGGAACCTCGAGATGGATGTCCGAGAGGAGCCGTTTGCCATCTGCCGTCTCGACGGTGAGGCCGCGCACAAGCAGGCCGGCACGGGGTTCGGCGCCCTCGTCATCAGGCAGGGGCAGGTGCTGGACCATGTCCGCAACGCGCGACACGCGCATTTTGCGGCGCACGCGATATTCTGCATGCGTGCAGATCGCGCCGACCGCCCATAATGTGATGAGCGCAGCTCCGGTGATTGCAGGGAGGCTGATAATTTCGCGCGCGGCCAGCCAGCTGCCGGACGCCACGACGCACAGAAGCGCAAGCCAGATCGATGCGCGCTTGACCGAGGGCCACAGGGCAAACCCGCGTTCGTCCTCGGACGTTGTGGCGAGGGTATGACCAAAGGCATCGCGCCCGGCCAGCACCCCGACCGATTCGTCCGGGCGGAAATCCCAAAGCGGCTCGCGCTGGGCAAAGCTGCGCAGGCCCAGAATGCCGAGCCAGCCAAAGCCCGCGCCCACCGCGATGCCAAGACCCAGAAGCGGGTGCACCAGCGCCAGCACCAGAAAGGCCAGCCCGCCGATCGCGGCCCGCGCGGTGGCCTCGTGCGACAAGCGGGCATCGCGGTATCCGTTCAGCGCGCGGGTGTGCGCAAAGTCGAGAATCAGCGCGCCGATCACCGGTACGATGCCCGCCGCACCCAGCAGCCAGGCCAGCATCAGCTGTCCTTCCTGTCCGACGAGATCGTGCAGGAACGTGGCAAAGATGGCGACGGACAAGAGGCTGAGGCTGGCGGTTCCGGCAAAGATATAGCTGAGACCACGCGTCCACGTCGGCACGCCACGGTCTGACATCAAGATTTCGCCTTCCGCCTCGGGCGGTGGCGCGACCCTGGGTTCGGCCCTGGGCCGTGACATGCGAGCTTTGACGATGTTGCGCACTCGGTTCATAAGGCAGCGCCCCCCTGCGGTGATGCGCCCTGCCTACCCAAAGGGAATTAACAAACGATTTTCGCAAACAAATTCCCATCTGGGCGCGCTTTTCGAAATTTTAACCGCGCCATGGGTACAACCGTTGCATCACGGGTGATCTGGGGTTGTTCGCATGACGCAGAAAAGATCGAAGAAACGCAAATCCGCGCCACTGGCCGTTGCTATCTTTGCCGCGGCTGTCACCGGGCTTGCCGGGGCTGCATATTCTGTCGGATCGGCTGCGCGCACGATCTTTCTTGCGCAGGAAGACGAGATTATCCCGATCTACGCCGGGGGATCGCTGGATCAGATGCCGGCACTGATGCGCGGCAATATCCCGACCATCACGTCAAGCCGGGTGTATGGCGAACCGATGCGCCAGAAACCGCCGCGCATGTGCGAGATGCCCGAAGACTTCTTTGATGATGTCGACAATATCGCGCCGCGCCCGGCCGGGTATACCGCGCGCAGCGGCTATGTGCGCAAATATGCGGCGCGCCGGGGGTTTTTGTCGGATCGCGAGATGCGTGCAGCCAAGGTTGCCTGGCGCTATTTCCAGAACTTCACGCAGGAAACGACGGGTCTGGCCAACTCGGTGGGGAACTATCCGTCGACCACGCTGTGGGACACTGCGTCCTACATCGCGGGAGTGGTGGCCGCCTACGAGCTGTGCATCATCGAAAAGCCGGAGCTCGACAAGCGGCTGACGCAACTGCTGACAACGATTCGCGAGCTTGAGCTGTTTCGCGGTGAAATGCCAAACAAGGTGTATCACACGAAAACGGGTGAGAAGGTCGACTACACCAACAAGTCCGGTGAGATCGGATTCTCGGCGCTGGATATCGGCCGCTTCCTGGTCTGGATGCGGATCATCAAGAACCGCTACCCGCATCTGGGCAACACGGTCGATTCGGTACTGTTGAAGTGGGATTTTTCAAACGTCGTCGACGAAGAAGGTCTGATGTGGGGCTCTTATGTCGACAAGGAAACCGGGGAAACCGTTTATGCTCAGGAAGGGCGGCTGGGGTACGAGGAGTACGCGGCCAAGGGGTTTGCCCTGTGGGGGTTCAGCCCGCGCCTGGCGCACCGCGCCGAGCCGTTTTTGACGGCCTCGATCTTTGGCGTGCAGATTCCGTATGACGGGCGCGATCCCCGCATTTTCCACAGTCAGAACTATGTGGTGACCGAATCGTATCTGCAGGACGGGCTCGAACTCGGGTTTGATCTGCCGCATGACGACAGCTCGCCGGCTTGGCTGCATTCTGACGGGTGGCGAGCCGAGTTCGCAGACCGGATTTACCAGGTGCAGGAAAACCGGTGGCGTCAGACCGGGTTCATGACCGCGCGGTCCGAACACAACGTCAAAGGTCCGCCCTACTTTACCTACGACACGATCTTTTCCGACGGCTATCCGTGGAACACGGTGACACCGCGGGGGGATTATGTTCCGGATCACGCGGCAGTTTCGGCAAAAGCGGCCATCGGCCTGTGGGCCCTGTGGGATACCGAATATACGGACGTTCTCTATGAAGCGATCATCGAACTCTATGACCCCGAAAACGGAATGTACGAAGGGCTGTACGAGCGCGGACAGGGCCGGGTCGAGATTTTCACCGCCAACAACAACGGGATCATTCTGACGGCCCTTTTGCACAAGGTGCAGGGCCCGATCCTGACGCCGTACACCGGCGATACCGAGGTCTGGTACACCGCCTTCCGCGAGAAGGACACGCGCGAGAAGCGCAATTATCCAGACCCGCCACAGCAAAAGGACTGGCTGCCGGTGTTGCGCCATTCCGTTCAGACAGAGGCCAGCTACTGATGACGACACGCACAGCAATCCTTGGCGGGGCGCTTGCCCTGCTTGCTTCGGCCGGTCTGGCCCAGACCCAACCGGTCCAGACGGCAGCGCCTCCGGCATTGCCACTGCAGGGGTTTGAATCTGAAAACGCGATCCTCGACACTTCGATCCCGTTTGCCTCCGGGGCCCGCGAAGCGCGGCAGGAACTGCGCGGATCCTTTGGCTGGTCCACCTTTCAGGAAGGCCAGGTTCAGGGCGTTTACTATCGCTTTGATCCGGACGGATACGCCCGGTTCTCCAGCACGCCGCGACTGGATACCGATGTGTTCGAGGTGATCTGCCGTCCACGCACGCTGACCTGCATGGGGCGCAAGGGCGGGATGACGATGACCCTCACGCCGGCTGGACAAATCCAGCTCGGCCTCGAGAGCGCCGTGGTCGGAGACCGGTTCTTTCTCAGCGAGGGGCTGAGCGAGGTGCCCTTGCCCGACCGTGTCGTGCAGCCGCTAGACGGGCAGCTGGAGGCGCTCTTGTCCACGGGCGGAGAGCTGGTTGTACGGCGGGGCGATCAGGATGCGCAGCGGCATTCGCTGTCCGGCTTCTTTCCCGTGGCAGCCTACCTTCGCTGGATTTCGGCGCGCCAGGATTATGCCGCGTTGCCCAGAGACTGGCCGGTGCCGAATTCGGCGACCCTGACAGGACAGGCCTCGCCTCAGCTGCTGGCACCGCCGCAACCGGTCTCACCAGGGTATGCGGCGCAAGTGCCGACCGCGCAATCCGCCCTGCCCCAAGGCGTACGCGGTGCCGGCGTCACGACCGAAGTCGCTGAAGTGCGCGGCGAGCTGAACATGCTGCGCCGCATGTTGCTGGACCAGAACGCGGCGCAAGCGCCAGCCGCCGCACCCGGACAGATGCCGGCCTCGGCCGCACAAGTGCCGATGGGCGCGCCCCAGACATCCCAGATGCTTGCCGGCGCCCCTCCTTCGCGTCTGGACGAACTGGAGCAGAGTAACAAAATGCTGATGCATGAATTGCAGCGGCTGCGCAGAATGTCGGCCCTTGGCACCAATGCCGCGCCCGCACCGGAGGTACATGTCATGCAGGGTCATGCCCCTTTGCCGTCGGCTGGACATCACACGGCGGGCTCGCCGGATATTCACGGCGACACTGCGCACATGTCCGCAAGCGTCGCGCAACAGACTGCAGAGCGCCTCGAATACCTGATGACGGAAATCGGCCTTGACGCAAAAACCGCGCTGTTGCTGATTCAGTCCAATCAGGAAAACGCACAGATCCAGGAAAGCACCGCCTCCGGCGGCAGCGCCTATCAGGATGCGCTTGTCACGGACATCCTTGCGGAGTTGCAGGACCAGATGCCCGCGCTTGAGACTGCGGATGGCGACAGCGGTGCGCAGACATCCGATCCATTGGCTCAGGTCTCGCAGGACGAGTTCGTGCTGTTGTCCGAATACTTCCGGTCGGTCATGCAGCAACCTTGATCGCAGACCTTCTTCCCGAGTGATCCCGCCTGGCGTCTGCACTTGCGCAAATTCATGACGCCATGCGGTGTGTGAGGCGCAGCAAGCGCTTCACCGGTCTCCGATGGGAAACGCCGCGTGACGTGTCTGGGCCAAATTTGGGCGTATCCTCGTCATTCGTCCGAGCATTCGGCGCTATAGTCCCCACACCTTATGCTTATGATGGGATGTCTTTGTGATGGGGGTCTTTTGATGTCGCCG
>JAHDCH010000204.1 GCA_020629995.1 Pseudaestuariivita sp.
AGATCTACCGCGATTACTTTGGCACCGGCGATCCGCTGCACAGCTTTGATGAATTCGACGCCTTCACCGAGATCAGCACCATCACCGGCAAACGTTCGGTCTGGCCGCAGATGGATTGGGGGGTGATCGACGCGATCCGCAAGTATTACCCGGGGACCAAGTTCCTGTGTTCGCGCCGCGAAGCGCGCGATCTGTCAAACGCCATGCTGCGCTGGTCGGATCTGGGCACCGACCGGTTGCCCAAAGGCGCGGTGCCCGGCCTGCCCCGCGGCTATGGCGAGACGACGCGCGAGCGAATGATGTGGATCGAGGCGCATTACGCGCACATGCGCCGCCTGTTCGCGGGCGATCCGGATTTTCTGGAATACAACCTGCACGACCCCGAAGCACCGGCCAAAATCGGCGCGCATCTGGGGCGCGACTTGCCCTGGTGGGGCAAGGCCAATGTCAACCCGCGCACGCTTGATGAGGTGAAGGCATGAAGATCACGCTTCATATCGGCGGCGACAGCTGGGCGTCGGCTCGGCTGCAAAAGGTACTGGATGCCAAACGCGGCGCTCTGGCCGACAAAGGCGTGCTCTGCCCCCGCGCGCCGGGCCGCAAGAACCACACGCGCCTGTCCATGGCCGTCTCGGACCCCGACCGCATCGATGTCCTGCGTTTTAACCGCGGCTTTGCCCCGCCGGCCAAGCAGGACCAGTTGCGCGCTGACCTGTCGGCCGGGCTTGCGCGCGAAATTGCCGAAATCCAGCCCAAGCACCTTGTGTTGTCGGCGCAGCAGCTGATGACCTGCACGGTCTCGCGCAGCGAATTGGAGCGGCTGAAGGCGCTGCTGACGCCGCTGGCGGACGAGATCGAAATCGTCGTTCAGGTCACAGACCCGGCTACCGCGCTGGCCAGACACTATGCCGATATGGTGCTCGAAGGGCGCGCGGCGCCGCTGTCGCGAGACCTGGCGCTGCTGGAGACCGGATCGTGGTGGGACGCGGCGCTGGACACACTTCCCAAGGCCGACCCGGCCAAAGCGATCTTTCCCGAGGTGCAAGGCGCGCCATTCTGGCTGGATACGCAGGCGCTGGTCGCGTTCTGGGGCAACGTGTTCGACACCGTGCGTGTCGTGTCGTTTGACGAACCCAAGCTGGCCGGCAGCAAGGGCGGGGCCGAGATTGCCCGCGCTCTTGGCCTGCCAAGCCTGGGCAAGGTGGATGCGGTGGGCGGCCCCGAGGTGCGGGCCGATGCCTGGCTGGCCCGGGGGGCGGCTTATAACGCGCTGCTGCTCAAGCTGATCGCGCACAAGGGATTTGTCGTCCCGCGCCAGCTGTGGCGGCGATTGATCACCGATCTGGACGTGGGCGGCGATGCTCTGGCGCCCGGCGCGCTGGCGGCCGTGTCGCAAAGGTTTGCGGACGATCTCGGCACGTTGGCAGGCGATCACCCCGGCCTTTTGGCGGATCACATCGCGCCCCCTGCCCCCTTGCCCGCATGGACCGAGCCTGACCCAATGTTTGGCTTCCGCGCGTCGCAATATCTGATGTCGGACCTTGCGCGCATCCGCCGCGTCCACCGCGAAAGCCGGGCGGACCGCGAGGCGGACCTTGCGGCGCTGTCCGCTCCGCCTGCCAAACGCACCGTGCAGATCGAAGGCCTGTCCGACAGCGCCCGCGCGCTGATGCCCGCTTCGGCGCAGGCCAATTTCACCAAACTGCAAACCTCGCCGTTCCGCCCGCACAACAAGATGGGCCTTGTGAACGAAGAAGAGCTTGCCGCCGCCTTTGACCCTGCTCCGCCGCGCAAGCTGCCCAAGGGCAGCACGGGCAATGTCATCGTGGCCTGCATGAAGAACGAAGCGCCCTACATCGCGGAATGGGTCGCCTATCACCGCGCTATCGGCGTCGACAATTTCCTGATCTACACCAACGGCTGCGAGGACAGCACGTCGGTCCTGCTCGACCGGATGCAGGCGATGGGCCTCGTCGAACACCGCCAGAACGAGGATTGGAAGGGCAAAAGCCCCCAGCAATTCGCGCTGAACCAGGCCTTGAAGGAACCGGTCGTCAAGAATGCCGACTGGCTGATCCATATCGATGTGGACGAGTTCATGAATGTGCGCTGCGGCAACGGCACGCTGGACGATTTCTTTGCCCGTGTGCCGGATGCGACCAACGTGGCGATGACCTGGCGCCTGTTCGGCCACAACGGCGTGACCCAGCTGGCCGACGATCTGGTGATCGACCAGTTCGACACCTGCGCCCCCAAATTCTGCCCCAAGCCGCATACGGTGTGGGGGTTCAAGACGATGTTCCGCAACATTGGCGCCTATGCCAAGATGTCGTGCCACCGCCCCAACAAGCTGGACGAGGCCAAGGCGGACGCGGTCAAATGGGTCAACGGGTCGGGTGCCGACATGACGCGCGAGGCGCTGACCGGCGGCTGGCGGTCTTCCAAGAAATCCATCGGCTATGACCTGATCCAGCTGAACCATTACGCGCTGCGTTCGGCCGAAAGCTTTTTGATCAAACGCCAGCGCGGGCGCGCCCTGCACGTCGACCGAACCGTGGGCATCAACTACTGGGTGCGCATGGATTGGTCGGATTACCGCGACATCACGATCAAGCGGAATATCCCCCGCGTGCGGGCCGAGATGGACCGCATCATGGCCGACCCCGAGGTGCGCCGCCTGCACGACGAAGGCTATGCCTGGCATCTGGCCAAGGCACAGGAATTGCACGGAAATCCCGAATTCGCGGATCTATTTGAAAAGGCGATCGCGATGAAACTGACCACAACCGAACGGGTGGCCTATGCGCTTGCCCTCGACATGGAGAGCTGAGCATGGATGACGGACAGGCCTTTGCCCCCCGCAACCCGTTTTTGAAATCGCGGGGATTGCTGATCCCCAAACACCCGCAATTCACCACCGGCCAGGTGCGCGGTGCGCTGCGCGAAAACCGGTACGAGCTGAAGGAATCGAACGCCGCCAAGCGGATCATCAAAGAGGACGACATCGTGCTCGAGCTGGGCGGTGGGATCGGCTATATGTCGTCGCTCATGGCCAAGGTGTGCGGGGCCAAGCACGTGCACACATTCGAGGCGAACCCCGCCCTGATCCCCTATATCCACGAAGTGCACGCCGCCAACGGGATCGAAAACGTGACCGTGCACCACGCGCTGCTGGCCCAGCGCAAGACCAAGCCGGTCAAATTCTACGTGCGGCGCAACTTTCTTGCCTCGTCGATGGACCGCGACGCCGAAGGCGACATCATCGAAGAGGCCGAGGTTGAAGTGCGCGGCCTGAACCCCACGCTGAAAGAGCTGAAGCCCACAGTTCTGATGTGCGACATCGAAGGCGCCGAGGCGCATCTTTTGCCGCATGGCGATTTCTCGCGCCTGCGCGCCGCGGTGATCGAAACGCATCCGCAATGGATCGGCCAGCACGGCGTTCAGGCGGTGTTCGACACGATGCACCGCGCCGGGCTGACCTATTTCCCCAAGGCGTCGAACGGCAAGGTCGTCACGTTCCTCAAGGGCTGGTGATGCGCGCGCTCGCCGTCCTGTGCGTGCGCAACGAAGCGGCCTTCCTTCTGGATTGGCTGGCGCACCACCGGGCGGTGGGTTTCACCGATTTCCTCGTTTTTTCAAATGATTGCGAGGACGGCACCGACACGATGCTCGACCGTCTGGCCGAGATGGGCGAGCTGACGCACCTGCGCAATGACGGCCCCTATGACAAGGGCGGCATCCAGTTCACCGCCCTGAAGCAGGCCGAACGGCTGGATGTCGTCAAACAGGCGGACTGGATCCTGCCGATGGATGTCGACGAATTCGTGAACATCCACGTGGGCGACCGCACGCTCACCGCCTTGCTGGACGCCCTGCCCGATGCCACCGCCATCGCGCTGACCTGGCGCCTGTTCGGCAACGCGGGCCAGACCGATTTTGCCGATGTGCCCGTGCCCCATCAGTTCACGCGCGCCGCGCCCGAAATCATGCACTGGCCCTGGCGCAGCGCGATGTTCAAAACGCTGTATCGCAACGACGGCACGTACAAAAAGCTGGGCGTGCACCGCCCCCGCAGCCCGGTCGAGGCGCGGCTGACCGAGGCGCGCTGGTACGACAGCCAAGGCAGGGAGCTGGATGACCAGTTCAAGACCCGCCGCCTGTTCGTCAACTACGGTCAGCCCCTCTATGGTCTGGCGCAACTGAACCACTACCCGCTGGGCGCGATGCAATCCTACGTGCTCAAGGCCGCGCGCGGGCGCGCCGTGCATTCCGATCACGTTCTCGGTCTGGACTACTGGGTCGAACGCAACTTCAACACGGACGAGGATCGCTCGATCCTTGCCCTTTCGGCCCCAACACGCGCCGAAAGGGCGCGCCTGGCCGATGATTCTGTCCTTGCCGGCCTGCACGCCCAGGCCGTCGCCTGGCGCCACACCCGCTTTGCCGAACTGATGCAAGAAGAGCCCTACCGCGCGCTTTATGGCCGGCTCTTGATGACCCCGCCGTCCACGCCCGTTCCCCCAGAAGAGGCGCGCAAACTCCAGGCTTTTGCGCGCAAATCCCTGCGAGCGGTTAACAATTAACCTCAACTTCGCAGCAATTGTTTCTCAATTCTGCCCCAATACGCGCCTATCTGACAGGCGAGGCCACCGCACGGCCTCCGTCTGAAAAAGGTGGGTCATGCAGGATACGCCCAACACGTTTGACACCCCCATGGTCGGGCTGAACAAGACCGACTGGCTCGCCTCGGTGGCCGACATCGCCAATGCGCACGGCTTTTACCAAGAGCTGGGGCCGCGCCATGCCTCGACCTATATCGACGAAAAAGACACCCTGATCGTCACGTTCGAAACGCTGCAAGGTGTCCAGGCGCTGTCGGATGTTGGTCAGCCCATGGGGTTCGACCTTGTGCGCGCTTTGGGATGGTCACACCTGTGCGTCATGTCCGACGGCGACACGTGGTTCCGCGACCCGGCCGTTTTCGAATATTTCGACAACCTGACCGATGATGGCTTTTTCGACGAATTCGAACGCGTCATCTTTTACGGCGCCGGCCCGTGTGGGTACGCCGCGGCCGCGTTCAGCGTGGCGGCACCGGGGGCGACCGTGGTCGCGATTCAGCCGCAGGCAACGCTGGACCCGCGCCTCACCAGCTGGGACGACCGGTTTTCGCACATGCGCCGGACCGACTTTGCCGGCCGCTACGGCTTTGCGCCGGATATGCTCGAAGCGGCCGATGCCGCGTTCATCCTCTATGACCCGCACGAGACGCTGGATGCCATGCACGCCGCATTGTTCCGCCGGCCCAACGTCACGCCGCTGCGCATGCCCTTCATGGGCGACACGCTGCAATCGGACCTGTTGCAGATGCAGCTGCTGTACCGCGTTCTGGCCAAGG
>JAHDCH010000205.1 GCA_020629995.1 Pseudaestuariivita sp.
GGTCTTGCGCCCGGGAAGCTCCAGTGCAACCTCGCCATTCTCCCGGAAAGGTTTGCACTGGACTTTCTGCGGTTCTGCCAACGCAATCCCAAACCCTGCCCGGTGGTCGCGGTCGGCGACACGGGCGATCCGTTCCTGCCGACCTTGGGAGACGATATCGACATTCGCACCGACGTGCCGCGCTACCGTGTCTTTCGCGACGGGGCGCTTGTGGACGAGGTCACCGATATCGCAGCCCTGTGGCAGGAGGATCTGGTGACCGTTGCGCTGGGCTGTTCGTTCACTTTCGAAAACGCCCTGATGCGGGCCGGTATTCCGGTGCGCCACATCGACGACGGGCTGAACGTGCCGATGTTCCGGTCGAACATCGCGCTGCGGCCTGCCGGGCCTTTCAGCGGGACCATGGTCGTGACGATGCGCCCGATCCCGGCCAATCGCGTCGACGAAGCGCACCGGATCAGCGCAAAGTACCCACAGGCGCACGGCGGCCCGATTGCACAGGGCGATCCGGCAGCGCTTGGCATCCGCGATCTGTCACAGCCCGACTACGGCGATCCCGTCATACCCCGGCACGGCGATGTGCCGGTTTACTGGGCGTGTGGCGTCACGCCTCAGAACGTTCTTCTGAAGGCCAAATTGCCGCTCTGCATCACCCACGCGCCGGGCCACATGCTGATCTCGGACGTGGCCGAGGATGCCGAAACACCGCTTTACACACCAAAACAAACCAACAAGGAGACCACATCATGACACGCACCATTGCCCTTTTGGCAGCCAGCACCGCGCTGGCTCTGCCTGCCGCCGCCGAAGACCTGTCGGTTGTCGGCAGCTGGTCGAGCCTGCCGCTGCACAAGCAGTACGAAGCCCCGTTCTGGACCGAAACGCTGCCGGCCGCGGGCGATTTCAACGTCGAGCTGACCACCCACAACCAGATGGGTCTGGGCCTGGGCGAGATTTACCCGCTGCTGGGTCAGGGCGTTTATGACGTGGCGATGACCGTGGCCGATTATGCCGTGGCCGACGCGCCCGAGCTTGAAGGCCTCGACGTGCCGCTGCTGGCGCTCAGCGCTGACGAGGCGCGCGCGATGGTCGATGCGGCCCGCCCCATGGTCGATGACATCTACGCCGACCGCTTCAATTCCAAGGTTCTGGCCATCGCGCCCTACCCGCCGCAGGTCGTGTTCTGCAACGCCGAGATCGGCAGCCTTGACGACATGAAGGGCCTCAAGGTTCGCGCCTCGGGCCGGATGACGGCCAAGCTGCTCGAAGCATTGGGCGCAGAAGGCGTGAACGTTTCGTTCTCGGAAGTGCCCGGCGCGCTGCAGAACGGCGTGGTGGATTGCGCCGTCACGGGCGCAGGCTCGGGCTACAGCGCGGGCTGGTGGGAAGTGTCAACGCACCTTCTGCCCATCCCGCTGGGCGGCTGGGACAGCGTTGTCACCGCCATGAACATGGACAAGTGGAACGCGCTGGGCGCTGATGCGCAGGCCACCCTGACCGCATCGATCAAGGCCGAGTTCGAAGACCCCGCATGGGCCAGCGCGCAGGATGCCCTGGTCAACGACATTGCCTGCCTGACCGGCAATGGCGATTGTGCCTCGGGCGATGCGCGGTCGATGACCCTGGTCGAGGCGTCGGATGCCGACTTTGCCAAGGCGCGCGACGTGCTGACCGGCACCGTCCTGCCCGACTGGGCCGAACGTGCGGGCGGCGACTGGGCCGAGCGTTGGAACGCATCGGTCGGCGCCGTGGTCGGCGTGACCATCGAGTAAAGCCAAAAGGGGACGGGCGAGATGGAATTGAAGATGATCGAGGCCCTGCGCCGGCTCAACCGGGGTATCGCGTTACTGGTGGGCCTTGGCCTGCTGGGATGCGCGGGCTTTGTGCTGGCCGACATCATCATGCGCCAGATCGCCCATTCCTTTGGCGGCACCGAAGAGATCGCAGGCTACGCCATGGCCCTCGCGACCTCATGGGGCATGGCCTACGCTTTGCTTGAGCTGGGCCATGTCCGCATCGACCTTTTGCGCGCCCGCACGGGCCAGACCATGCGCGCGCTGTTCGACGTCTTTTCCATGATCGTGCTCAGCGGTGTGGTGGTGACCATCGCGATCAAGGCCTGGCCGGTCGTGGCGCGATCCTTGAAAAACGGGAGCACCGCCAACACGCCGCTCGAAACGCCGCTGGCATGGGTCCAGCTGCCGTGGTTCGCGGGCTGGGTCTGGTTCGCGGTGATGTCCTGCCTTGTGACGCTGGCCGCGCTGAGCCTTGTCGTCAAAGGCCGCAATGAAGACACCGAAACTATCGCCGGCGCCTTTGCCGAACAGGACAGCCTGCAATGATCACTTTTGTTTCTGCCGGTCTTCTGGGCCTTCTCGCCCTGTCGATCCCTGTCGGCATCGTGCTATTCCTGCTGGGGTTCGGCGTTGATACGTTCTTTTCCAACTTTCCGCTCAGCCGGGCCTTGGGCAACATGGTCTGGACGGCCTCCAACTCGGCCACACTGATCGCGATCCCGTTCTTTGTGTTGCTGGGTGAGATTCTTGTCCGCTCGGGCGTGGCGACGCGGACCTATGCAGCGCTGGACCGCTGGGTCAGCTGGCTGCCGGGTGGCTTGGTCCATGCAAATGTCGCCACAGCAACGATGTTCTCGGCGACCTCGGGCTCGTCCGTCGCTACAGCCGCGACCGTTGCTACCGTCGCCATGCCGCAGGCCGAAAAGCTGGGCTATGATCCCAAGCTGTTTTCCGGGGCCATCGCGGCGGGCGGGACGCTGGGCATCATGATCCCGCCGTCGATCAACCTGATCGTCTATGGCTTTCTCACTCAATCCTCGATCCCTCAGCTGTTCCTGGCTGGCCTTTTGCCGGGTCTTGGCCTTGCGGTGGCGTTCATGGCGGTGACCGCGCTGATCTGTCTGGTCCGGCCCGAACTGGGTGGTACGCGACGCACCTTCCCGCTGGCCGCCATGCTGCGCGCGCTGATCGACCTGGTGCCGATCCTGATCCTGTTTGCGCTGATCGTCGGGTCGATCTATCGCGGCTGGGCCACCCCGACCGAAGCCGCCGCGGTGGGCGTTGCCGGCGCCCTGCTGATCGCGCTGGCCTTTGGTGGCGTGTCCTGGACCATGCTGCGCGAGAGCCTGCTGGGCACGATGAAGATCACCGCGATGATCATGCTGATCGTGATCGGCGCGTCTTTCCTCAACTTTACCCTCGCCTCGGCGGGCCTTGGGCGTGAGCTGACGGCCTTTCTCGAAGGGCTGGGCCTGACCCCGCTGTGGACGATCCTTGTGATCGTGGTGCTGTACATCGTGCTCGGCTTTTTCATCGAGACGCTGTCGCTGATGGTGGTGACGATCCCGATCATTGTGCCCATCGTCGTGGCGCTGGGGTATGACCCGATCTGGTTCGGGATCCTGATGATCGTGCTGATCGAAATGGCACTGATCACACCGCCCGTGGGCCTGAATCTGTACGTGGTGCAGGGCGCGCGCAAATCCGGGTCGCTGAACGAGGTCATGCTGGGCGCCCTGCCCTACGTGCTGGTGATGCTGCTTATGGCGCTTGCGCTGATCGCATTCCCGCAGATCGCTCTGTTCCTGCCTCAGGCGCTGGGCTAAGGCGCTCTTTCCCAAGGCTGGCCCTTGCGCTAAGCCTTGGGACCAAGAGCATCCGAGGCGCCCCATGAAACCCATCCGATTTCTTTCGGCCTTCCTGACCGTGGGCGGCTGGACGCTGATGAGCCGGATCCTGGGGTTTGTACGCGATGCGATGATCCTGGCCTTTCTGGGCACCGGGCCACTCTATCAGGCCTATGTTGTGGCGTTCCGCCTGCCCAATCTGTTTCGCCGCTTCTTTGCCGAAGGCGCGTTCAACACCGCCTTTGTGCCGATGTTTTCCAAACGGGTCGAGGCGGACGCGGACGCCAAGAAATTTGCCGAGGACGCTTTCGCCTGGCTGGCGACGATCCTGATCGCGCTGACGCTGCTGGCCCAACTTGCCATGCCGTGGTTCATCTGGGCCACCGCCGCCGGGTTCGAGGGCACCGAAAAATTCGATCTGTCGGTCGAGTTTGGGCGCATCGCCTTTCCCTACATCCTGTTCATCTCGCTCGCCGCCTTGTTGTCGGGCGTTCTGAATGCGACGGGCCGGTTTGCGGCCGCTGCCGCCGCGCCGGTGCTTTTGAACATCCTGCTGGTGGCGGGGATGACCGTCGCCTGGGCCGTGGGCGGAGACATTGCCCGCGCGCTTGTCTGGATGATCCCGGTTGCAGGTGTCGCGCAGCTGGCGCTGGTGTGGTGGGCAGCGGCGCGGGCGGGTTTTGCCTTGCGGCTGCGCGCGCCGCGCCTGTCGCCCGAGATGTGGCGTCTGGTCAAAGTGGCCGTGCCCGCCGCGCTGGCCGGCGGGGTGATGCAGATCAACCTGGTTGTGGGCCAGCTGGTCGCGTCCAGCTTTGACAAGGCAGTCGGCTGGCTCTTTGCCGCGGACCGTCTGTACCAGCTGCCTCTGGGTGTCGTCGGGATCGCGGTCGGCATCGTCCTGCTGCCCGACCTGTCGCGCCGGTTGCAGGCAGGGGATGAGGACGGCGCGCGCCATGCCTTTTCGCGCGCGGGCGAGATATCGCTGGCGCTGACCATTCCCGCAGCCTTTGCGCTGGTGCTGATCCCTTTGCCGCTGGTCAGCGTCCTGTTCGAACGCGGCGCGACCACCGCTGACGATACCGCAGCCATCGCCACCGCTGTGGCGATCTATGGCCTTGGGCTGCCCGCCTTTGTCTTGCAAAAGCTGCTGCAACCGCTGTTCTTTGCGCGTGAAGACACCAAGCGCCCCTTTCGCTACGCGGTGGTCGGCATGGTGATCAACGCGGGTCTCGCCATCGGGCTTGCGCCGGTCATCGGCTGGACGGCCCCTGCGCTGGCCGCGACGGTATCTGGTTGGGCAATCGTTGCGATGCTGGCCTTTGGCACGCGGGGTATGGGCGATGTGGCGCGCTTTGACACTCAGCTGCGGCGGCGCATCTGGCGCATCATCCTATCGTCCGCTGTGATGGGGGCGGCGCTGTGGTTCGGGCAGATCATCCTTGGCCCGGCGCTCAGCAGTGCGGGCTGGCGCTATCTGGCCTTGGCCGCGCTGATCGTTTTGGGCGGTGTCACCTACTTTGCCGCCGCGCAAGTGACCGGCGCGTTGCGCCTGAGCGAAGTGCGCGCAACGCTCCGGCGCGGTTAGTCGCGGCGCAAGAGCGCCAGTGCCCTGCGCCCGCCACCCGGGGCCAGAAGCGGCGACAGCCCAAGCGCCACCGCAAAGGCCGAAACCTCGGCCACCCAGATCGGCCCGGTCCCGTACAGCGCGCCAAA
>JAHDCH010000206.1 GCA_020629995.1 Pseudaestuariivita sp.
CTGGCTGACAACCTGATCGGTCTGTTCGTCTTTTGGGAGCTGACGACGATCACCTCATACCTGCTGATCGGGTTTGGCCATGAAACGGCCAAAGGTCGCCGCTCGGCTTTGCAGGCGCTGTTCGTGACGGGCGCGGGTGCGCTGGCGCTGCTGGCGGGGCTGATCCTGCTGGGCACCACGATGGGCACGTTCGAACTGTCCGAAATCCTGGTCCGCGGCGAAGAGCTGAAGGCGCATCCGCTGTACCTGCCGATCCTGATCCTGATCCTTGCGGGCACGTTCACCAAATCCGCGCAATTCCCGTTCCACTTCTGGCTGCCAAATGCCATGGCCGCCCCAACGCCTGTCTCGGCCTTTCTGCACTCGGCCACCATGGTCAAGGCAGGTGTCTATCTCATGGCGCGGCTGCACCCTGCCATGTCCGGCACGGATGTCTGGCTGTGGACCCTGACGATTGCGGGTGCGTTCACGGCCGTCTTCGCCAGCATTCTTGCGCTGCGGCAGACCGATCTGAAGCAGGCCCTGGCCTATACCACGCTGATGGCGCTAGGCACGCTGACGCTGTTTCTGGGGCAGGAAACCGGCTATGCAATCACCGCGTTCGCGACCTTTCTTGTGGTGCATTCGCTGTACAAGGCCGCGCTGTTCCTCGTTGTGGGATGCATCGATCACAGCACCGGCACGCGCGAGGCAGAGACGCTCGGAGGTCTGGCGCGCGCCATGCCGTTTACCACAATCGCTGCGGCGCTTGCGGCGATGTCCATGGCCGGCTTTCCGCCGTTCCTCGGCTTTATCGGCAAAGAGCTGAAATATGCCGGCGTCCTCGCGATGGGGTCCGAGCCCCTGTGGGTTGCGGCCGCCGTGGTTCTGGCCAATGCGCTCATGCTGGCGGTTGCCGGCGTGGTCGCCTTTCGCCCCTTCTGGCGGCCTGCGGGCGGCGAGATGCCGCGCACTCCGCACGAAGCGCCATGGCCCATGCTGATAGGGCCGGTCCTCTTGGCGATCATGGGGGCCTTGTTCGGCCTGTACCCTGACCTGTTGCAGCTGACGCTGATTGACCCGACCGTGGCCTCTTTGCTGGGCTCGACCGAAGACGCGAAAGAGCTCAAGCTTTGGGCGGGTGTGAACCTGCCGCTCATCCTGTCAATCGTGACGGTCGCGCTTGGCGTTCTGCTGTATGCCCTCCACCGCCCGTTGCGCGCGATGCTGGCGCGGGCCGACGCCTCTGCGCCCAACTTTGATCGCGGATGGGACAGGTTTCTTGCCGGGCTCAAGGGCTTTGCCGCGTGGCAGACGCGCCTCATTCAGCCGGGGCTGTTGCGCCGTTATATCTTTGCAACCTTCCTGACTGTGCTGGTGGCAATCGGCGGTACGATCCTTGTGCGCGAGTCGGTCCCGCAGCTGCCCGATCTGTCGGATGTGACGTGGAAGAACCTCGCGCTGTGCCTGTTGATCGTGGCAGGGGCTCTTTTGTCGGCTGTCACCCGGTCGCGTATCGCTGCCATGGCTGCTCTGGGGGTCGTGGGGATTGCGGTCGCGATGATTTTTATCGTGTTCAGCGCACCGGATGTCGCGATCACCCAGCTGCTGGTCGAGACGCTGGTTGTCGTTCTGGTTGCCGTCGCCCTCTTGCGTCTGCCCCACCTTGATCAGCCCGGCACACGCGATGCCCGTCCACTGGATGCCCTTTTGGCCTGCGGCATCGGGCTTGTTGTGACGCTGGTGCTGCTTTCGGTGCTCGAAACCCCTCTGGACCGTCGCCTGACCGACTTCTTCGAAGCGGCCAGCTGGCCCGAGGCATTCGGCCGCAACATCGTCAACGTCATCCTCGTGGATTTCCGCGCGCTTGATACCTTTGGCGAAATCGCGGTTGTGGTGATCGCGGCGCTGTCGGCCTACGCGCTGCTGCGCACGACCGAGACGATCTGGAACAAGGAAGACCGGCAATGAACTCGGTGATCCTGCGCGTTGGAACGCGCTATCTTGCGGGGCTGCTTTTGCTCTTTTCGATCTACATGCTGCTGCGCGGCCATAACGAGCCGGGCGGTGGATTTATCGGCGGGCTGATCGGGTCGACCGGCTTTGTGCTCTATGCCGTGGCTTGCGGCACCGCCGAGGCGCGCGCCGCGCTGCGCGTTCTGCCCCAGAACATCGCCGTCGCCGGGCTGGGCATCGCACTGCTGGCAGGAATTGCCGCCGCGCTTTTCGGAGACGCCCTGTTCACCGGGCAATGGCTGTTTCTGGGCGGATCGAAAGAAGAAAAAGGCCTGCCGTTGTCGACGGTTCTGATCTTTGACATCGGCGTCTACATGGTCGTCTTCGGATCGATCCTGACGATGGTCTTCGCCATGGAAGAGGAAATCTGATGGACGCGCTTCTTGCCATCACCATCGGCATTCTTGTGGCCGCATCGGTCTATCTGATGCTGGCACGCAATGTGCTGCGTTTCATTTTTGGTTTGGTCCTGATCTCGAACGCCGCGAACCTGACGATCTTTACCGCCGGGCGCCTGACCGAAGGCGCGCCGCCGCTTATCCCCGCTGGGGCCGACGCGCCCTTGGGTGACGTGGCGAACGCCCTTCCCCAGGCGCTGGTGCTGACAGCCATCGTGATCGGCTTTGGCCTGTTCGCCTTTGCCCTTGTCCTGATGTTCCGCGCCTATACGACGCTGGGCACGCTGTATTCCGACGACATGCGCATCGCTGAACCGCGCGAAGAGGTGGGCAAATGACCTGGCTGCTGGCCACCCCACTGGTGCTGCCTTTCCTGACGGCGGTCGCGGCCTTTTTGCTGCGCACCCGTCCCGCCGGGCGCTGGATCAGCGTCGCGGGCAACGCCGCGCTGCTGGTCGCGTCGGCCGTTCTGATGACCCACGTCCTGCGCGAAGGCGTTATCGCCGGGCAGATGGGCGGCTGGGGCGCGCCGTTCGGGATTACTCTGGTCGCCGACTATCTGGGCGCGGTCATGGTTGTGATCACCGCGATCACTGCCCTTGCGGTCTCGGTCTATGCCCTGTCGGACATCAACGACCGCAAAGAGCATCTGGGCTATCACGCGCTGTTCAACGTGCTGATCGGCGGCGTCGCGGGCGCGTTCCTGACCGGAGACCTGTTCAACCTGTATGTCTGGTTCGAGGTCATGCTGATCTCGAGCTTTGGCCTTCTGATCCTCGGCGGCAGCAAGGCGCAGATCGATGGCGGGGTGAAATACGTCACGCTGAACCTGATCTCGACGATCCTGTTCCTGTCGGGCATCGGACTTTTGTACGGCATGACCGGAACCCTGAACATGGCGGACCTGGCACGCACCGTGCCGACGCTGGAAAACCAGGGCCTCGTGACGGTTGTGGCAATGATGTTCATGGTGGCCTTCGGGGTCAAAGCCGCGCTCTTCCCGCTGTTTTTCTGGCTGCCCGCCGCCTATCACACACCCGCGTTTTCGGTGTCGGCGATCTTTGCGGGGCTGCTGACCAAGGTGGGCGTCTATGCGCTGATCCGGATGTTCACGCTGGTGTTCGACGGCGATGTTGCCTTCACCCACACAATCCTTTTGTGGATCGCCTGCCTGACGATGGTCACCGGGGTTCTGGGGGCCGCAGCACAGAACGACATCCGCAAGATCCTGTCGTTCCACATCATCAGCCAGATCGGGTACATGATCCTCGGGCTAGCGCTGATGACACCGCTCGCCCTGGCGGGGGCGGTGTTTTATTTGGTGCACCACATCGTGGTAAAGGCGAACCTGTTCCTGATCGGCGGCGTGGCCGAGCGGATCGCGGGGTCAACCGACCTTGCGCGCATCGGGGGCCTTTACAAATCCGCGCCTCTGCTGGCGGTGCTGTTCCTGATCCCCGCCTTTTCGCTGGCCGGCTTCCCGCCCTTGTCGGGCTTTTGGGCCAAGTACATCCTTGTGGCTGCCGCTCTTGAAGTCGAAGGCTGGATCATCGCGGGCGTGGCCTTGGCGGTGGGCCTGCTGACGATCTATTCGATGACCAAGATCTGGGCCGAAGCGTTCTGGAAGGCGCATCCTGACGGGACCGAGCCGGTTCTTGCGCGCCTGACACGGGCCGAGCGGGCACAGCTTTTGCTGCCGATCGCCGGGCTTGCCGCGATGACGCTGTTGATCGGGTTCTTTCCTGAACCCTTTGTCACCTTCGCAGAAACTTCGGCGGCCCAGCTGCTGGATCCCTCTGCCTATGTGAACGCCGTTTTGGGAGGCGCCGAATGAGCAATTTTGCATCAAACCTCCTGCTGGCCGCGATCTGGGCGGTGTTCTTTGGCGGGTTCAACTGGCTGACGCTGGGGTCCGGCCTGATTGTCGGGTACTTTGTCCTGTGGATGTTTCAGCCGCTGGTCGGCGCGCGCTCAAGCTATTTTCTGCGGGTCTGGTACTGGATCAAGCTGATCGTCCTGTTCCTGTATGAACTGATCGTGTCGAGCTTTCAGGTGTTCTGGGACGTGATCACACCAACTCATCGCGCGCGGCCCGCGATCATCGATGTGCCGCTCGACGTCAAGACGGATGCAGGCATCCTTCTGGTGACGAACCTCATCTCACTAACACCCGGAACGCTGTCGATCGACGTCAGCGAGGACCGGCGTACACTGACCGTGCATGCGATGTTCGCTGACGATCCGGACGCCGTGCGCCATGCCCTGAAATCGGGCATGGAAAAATGGGTGATCGACGCAGTGGAGGAGCAGACATGACCTACCTTGAATTTGCCGTCGGCTTTGGTTTTGTGATGGTTTTCGTGACCGTGGGGCTTGCCGTTTGGCGTCTGGCCCGTGGGCCCGGCCTGCCCGACCGGGTGGTTGCGCTTGACATGATGACAGTGGCCATCGTCGCGTTCTGCGGCCTGGCTGCTGTGCGCTCCGGCGATGCGGCCTTCCTCGACGTCGCTCTGGTTCTGGCTCTGGTCGGGTTCCTGGCAACGGTGGCTCTGGCGCGGTTTGCCGAACGGCAAATCGCCCGCCGCGAGATCGCGGAGGACGAGGCATGAGCGCCCTGATCGCATCGGCCCTGCTGATCCTTGGCGGAGCGTTCATCCTGATCGCCGGCATCGGCGTGATCCGCCTGCCCGATGTCTTTATCCGCATGCACGCTGCCACCAAGGTCGGCACCTTGGGGTCCGGTCTGATTCTTGCGGGTGTGTCCGTCCACTTTGCCGAACCGTCGGTGGTCGTGCGCTGTGTGTCGATTGTGGTCTTCCTGCTGATGACCGCCCCAATCGGCGCCCATATGATCGGCCGCGCCGCCCTGCGTATCGGCGTCAAACCCTGGGTTCCGGACGACGACAAACCCTCGCCCAACACGCCCAGATAGCCAACCAATCGGGATTGAGGTGGTGCCCC
>JAHDCH010000004.1:0-5332 GCA_020629995.1 Pseudaestuariivita sp.
AAGGCGCTCAGAAAGACCCTCAGATCGCCGCACCGCGGCCCGTCGATGGCGCTCAAGCATCACTTGACCTTGCATTTCCACGCATCCGCCAAGTCAGAAAAGCCAATGCCGCGGTCGCCAAAGGGCCTAGAAAGAAAATATATATCCGGTCGAGTGCCCCGCCGGGAGAGTCGCATGGGAACAGCATCTGCCCTTCTCCACCAGAGCCAGGCACTGGCTCAATAAAGATGGGTTCACTCGCGCAATGCAATGCACCCTGCACGACGCTATGAGCCACAAACAGGCACGCGGCGGCTCCAGCCGCGACCGCAGCATAAGCGTGGACCCATCTGTCAAGCGCGAACATCAAGCCCCAAACCAATCCGACCAGTAGCGCCAATGTCACAGCCATGGCAAACAGCATCGCACCAAGCATTCAAATCCCCGCCGGAATGTTCATCGGATCGCGCTGGATCATCTTGGGCGCCGTCAGCTCCTTCCATTTCGACAGCGCCGCCGAGGCCGCCGGAAAGGGCGGACGAGGCACAAACCGCCCGCGCCCCGGCTGCGGCTGCGAGTTCTGGCCCCAGGCCCAGATCACATCACCGCGGCTCAGCGTATACCGCGCCTGCGCCTTCACCTCGAACCCTTCAAACACGTTGTAATCCAGAACCGAGTGATGATTGGCGGGCGAGATGGTCTTGGAGATCTTCGGATCCCACACCACGATATCCGCATCCGCGCCTTCAACAATCGCGCCCTTCTTGGGATAGATGTTGAGGATCTTCGCCACATTGGTCGAGGTCGCCGCGACAAACTCGTTCGGCGTCAGCCGCCCCGTCTCGACCCCTTCGGTCCACAGCACCGCCAGCCGCTCCTCAAGGCCGTTCGACCCGTTCGGAATGATCCGGAAATCATCGCGCCCCGCGCGCTTCTGCTCGGTGGTAAACGCCGCATGGTCCGTCGCCACCACCTGCAGCGACCCCGCCTGCAAACCCGCCCAAAGCGAATCCTGATGATCCTTTGACCGGAACGGCGGCGACATCACCCGCCGCGCCGCATGGTCCCAATCCTTGTTGAAATACTCGCTCTCATCGAGGGTCAGAAACTGGATCAGCGGCTCGCCATAAACCCGCATCCCCTTCTGCCGCGCGCGCCGGATCGCCTCATGCGCCTGCTCGCAGGACACATGCACGATGTACAAAGGCGTGCCCGCGCAATCGGCAATCGTGATCGCCCGGTTCGCGGCCTCGCCCTCGAACTCGGGCGGGCGGGAATAGGCATGCCCCTCGGGCCCCGTAATCCCCTGATCGAAATACTTCTGCTGCATCTCGGCGACCAGATCGCCGTTCTCGGCATGCACCATCGGCAGCGCGCCCAGCTCGGCGCAGCGCTTGAAGGACGCGAACATCTCGTCATCCTCGATCATCAGCGCGCCTTTGTAGGCCATGAAATGCTTGAACGAGTTGACGCCCATATCCACGGCGTCCTTCATCTCGTTAAAGATGCTCTCGTTCCAGCCGGTGATCGCCATGTGATAGCCGATGTCGCTGCAAATCTGATGCGCGCTCTTGCGGTGCCAGTTCTCGATCGCGTTCTTGATGCTGCCATCCTCGCCGGGCAGGCAGAAATCCACGATCATCGTGGTCCCGCCCGTGGCCGCCGCCCAGGTGCCGCTCTCGAACGTCTCGGCGGCGGTGGTGCCCATGAACGGCATCTCGAGGTGCGTATGCGGGTCGATCCCCCCGGGGATGACATAGGCTCCCTCGGCGTCGATCACCTCTTCTGCGCTCAGGTCCTCGCCGATCTGCTTGATGATCTCGCCTTCGATCAGCACGTCAGCCTTCCACGTCCGGTCGGCGGTGCATACGGTGCCGTTCTTGATCACTTTGGTGGTCATCGATTTGTCTCCCCTCAGGCGCGTCAGCCGCGCGGCGGTTTGTACTCCAGCGCCTCGCGCGCCTCGTGTTGCATCACGGCCAGCTCGACGCGGCGCTTTTCCACGTCGATGGCCATCATCTCTTGCTCGTATTCGCGCTTCCACCCGCTGGTCAGGAACAGGAACAGCGAGCCCAGGGCCGACCCAGCCGCGCTCAGCGCCGCCACCAGTGTTGACAGGCGCTTGGACGCCTCTTCGGCCACAAACGGCTCTTCCTCGGGGGCGGGCCACATCGCTTCGACCTTGGCATTGAGGTCGGTCAGGATGTTCTGCCGCTCGGCATCGTCCGGCGCGCGCACGATCATGTCGATCCGCGCGATCACCTCTTCGGCGACCACGAACTGCACCCTGTATTCCATGAGCCGGGTATAGACACCCGCCGCCAGCCTCTCGCGGTCAGACCTTGCCGGGGCGGCCGCGATGGCCTCCAGCTCCTGCAACAGGTCTTCCGAGGTCATCTCTATGAAAAACGCCGTCTCGGCCTGCCGCCCGGCGCTGCGCATCTGCTCGATCGCCTGCTCTTTTTGCTGCACCTCGGCTTCCAGAGCCTGCACCGCCTGCCGCTCGGCGTACCAGGCATAACCCAGCAGCCCGAACGCCAGCAGCGCCAGCACCAGCATCCCCTTGAAGCGTAGGCTCACCCCTCAACCCCCGCCGTCTCGACCACTGCGTGCATCAACACATCCGCGCCCGCCGTGGCCCATTCCTTCGAGATTTCCTCGGCCTCGTTGTGGGACAGACCGTCCACGCAGGGGCACATGATCATGGCGGTGGGGTAGAGGTCATTGATCCAGCAGGCGTCGTGGCCCGCGCCGCTGACGATGTCCATGTGGGAATAGCCCAGCCGTTCGGCCGCATCGCGCACCGCGCCAACGCAGGCTTCGTCAAAGGCGGGCGGGTCAAACTGGCCCACGATCTCGGCGCTGAACTCGACGCCGATCTCCTCGCACAGGCCCGGCGCGCGGGCCATCAGCTCGTCGACCATGCCGTTCAGCTTGTCCAGAAGGTGCGTGCGCATGTCGACCGTGAACACCACCTTGCCGGGGATGATGTTGCGCGAATTGGGGTAGACGTCGATATGGCCGATCGCGCCCACGGCGTTCGGCTGGTTCTTCATCGCGATCTCGTGCACCAGCTCGGTGATCAGGGCGAGGCCCCTCCCTGCGTTCTTGCGCATGTGCATGGGGGTCGAGCCTGTGTGGCTTTCCTTGCCCGTCACCGTGCATTCGATCCAGCGCAGCCCCTGCCCGTGCGTGACCACGCCAATATCCTTGCCCTCGGCCTCGAGGATCGGGCCCTGTTCGATATGAAGCTCGAAGAAGGCGTGCATCTTGCGATCCCCGACCTTTTCGGGGCCCTTCCAGCCGATCCGCTCCAGCTCGTCGCCAAAGCGTTTGCCAGCTGCGTCCACCCGGTCATTCGCCCACTCGAGCGTGTGTTTTCCGGCGAACACGCCGCTGGCCAGCATGGCGGGGGCAAAGCGCGTGCCTTCTTCGTTGGTCCAGTTGGTGACGACGATGGGGTGCTTGGTCTTGATACCCAGATCGTTCATCGTGCGGATGATCTCGAGCCCGCCAAGCACGCCCAGCACCCCGTCGTACTTGCCGCCGGTCGGCTGGGTGTCGAGGTGGCTGCCCACGTAGACGGGCAGCGCGTCGGGGTCGGTGCCTTCACGCCGGGCGAACATGTTGCCGATCTCGTCGACACCCATGGTCATGCCCGCGTCCTCGCACCAGCGCTGGAACAGGTGGCGGCCTTCGCTGTCTTCGTCGGTCAGGGTCTGGCGGTTGTTGCCGCCCGCGATGCCGGGGCCGATTTTGGCCATTTCCATCAGGCTGTCCCACAGCCGATCCCCGTTGACCTTCAGGTTCTCGCCCGGAGCCGCCATGTTTGATCCCCCAAAAATTTGACCAGTTGGTAAACGATTGCGCGCGGGGCCGTTTCTGTCAAGAATAACCCCCACGGCCCAGACTGCGCCGTGACCCACGATTCGGGCAACCGCCCACAATTTAAGCAGGCCCATGCCCGACGACGCCCCGAAAAAACCCAGCCGCATCCAGCTGAAGAATCGCAAGAAAATCCTCGATGCTGCGCTCGAGGTGTTTTCGTCGCATGGCTTTCGCGGTGCGACGCTGGACCAGATCGCCGAGGCCGCCGGCCTGTCAAAACCGAACCTTCTTTATTATTTCGATGGCAAGGAAGACATCCACCGCACGCTTCTGAACGGCCTTCTGGACGTCTGGCTCGCGCCATTGAAAGAGATGGACCCCTCGGGCGACCCTCTTGAAGAACTGATGGGCTATATCCACCGCAAGCTCGAGATGAGCTGGGAGATGCCCCGCGAAAGCCGCCTGTTCGCCGGTGAGGTGATCCAGGGCGCTCCGCGGATGGAGGCGGACCTGCAAAGCGGGCTCAAGCCGCTGTTCGATGCCAAATGCGACGTGATCCGGGGATGGGCCGATGCGGGCCTTCTGGCCCCTGTGAACCCTGCGCATCTGTTGATGTCGATCTGGGCCGTCACCCAGCACTATGCCGATTTCGAAGCTCAGGTTGGCGTTCTGACCGGTCCCGCTCCTCGTGCCGAAGCCCGGGCGCATGTGGACAAGATGTTCCGGTCTTTGCTTTCGCCTTAACGCTCTGTTCACCAGGCTGACGCATCATGTTCGCATGAACATGATGCTGAAAGATGTGCGCCGCCCGATCAATCATGGGTTCACGCGCAAGATGTTTGGGGCCAAGGCCGCTCAGACAGGCGGGATCGTGCGACGGTCAAAACGGGACGTGCACCGCGAGATCGGGTTGCCCCACCTCATGGCCGAGGTCGAGCGGCGCGGCTTTCATCTGATCGAAAGCGGCGATCAATACGTCATCATCTGCCACCCGGGCCACATCCGCATCCTGTGCTGACGCCCAAAAAGTTCGTACGAACTTTTTGGGCCCACATTTTCCTTCCGAAAAATGCCGCTACTCGGCTGCCTTGGCCGCGGGATTGTTGGGGTGCGTCGTCCAGTTGGCATAGTCTGGCTCCACCACCCGGCCCGTACGCGGGTCGGTCTGCCCTGGCTCCATCGCCTCCATCGTGATGCACGCCTCGACCGGGCAGACATTGACGCACAGGTTGCACGCCACGCATTCGTCATCCTTGACGGTAAAGACCCGGTCCTCGGACATGGCGATCGCCTGGTGGCTGGTGTCCTCGCAGGCGGCAAAGCAGCGCCCGCAGCTGATGCACAGATCCTGATTGATCTTCGCCTTGGCGATGTAATTCAGGTTCAGATGCTGCCAATCGCTGCAATTGGGCACCGCGCGGCCCACCAGATCGGCGGTCGAGGCAAAGCCCTTGTCGTCCATATACTCGCTCAGGCCGCTGATCATCTCCTGCACGATCTTGAATCCATAAGTCATCGCCGCCGT
>JAHDCH010000004.1:5432-30776 GCA_020629995.1 Pseudaestuariivita sp.
TCAGGCCGCTGATCATCTCCTGCACGATCTTGAATCCATAAGTCATCGCCGCCGTGCACACCTGCACGTTGCCCGCGCCCAGCGTCATGAACTCGGCCGCATCGCGCCACGTGGTCACCCCTCCGATCCCGCTGATCGGCAGACCCTGCAGCTGTGGGTCTCGGGCAATCTCGGCCACCATGTTGAGCGCGATCGGCTTCACCGCCGGCCCGCAATAGCCCCCGTGCGCACCCTTGCCGTCAATCATCGGCTCGGGCGCGAAATGGTCCAGGTTCACCGAGGTGATCGAGTTGATCGTGTTGATCAGGCTCACCGCATCCGCACCCCCCTTCAGCGCCGCCTCGGCGGGCTTTCGAATATCGGTGATGTTCGGCGTCAGCTTCACGATCACCGGCATCCTCGTGTGCGCCTTGGCCCAGCGCGTCACCATCTCGATATACTCGGGCACCTGCCCCACGGCGCTGCCCATGCCGCGTTCGCTCATCCCGTGCGGGCAGCCAAAGTTCAGCTCGACCCCGTCCGCGCCCGTGTCCTCGACCTTCTTGAGGATAAACTCCCACGGGTCCTCCTCGCAGGGCACCATCAGGCTGACGATCATGGCCCGGTCAGGATAGTCTCGCTTGACCTCCTTGATCTCGGCCAGGTTCACGTCCAGCGGCCGGTCCGTGATCAGCTCGATGTTGTTCAAGCCCAGCAATCGCCGATCCGCCCCCCAGATCGCTCCGTACCTCGGGCCGTTCACGTTGACGATATGCGGATCCAGGCCCAGCGTCTTCCACACCACACCGCCCCAACCCGCCTCAAAGGCCCTGCGCACGTTATACGCCTTGTCCGTCGGCGGCGCCGAGGCCAGCCAGAACGGGTTCGGGCTCTTGATCCCGACAAAGTCGCTCGTCAAATCAGCCATCTCGCCCTCGCTTCTTCTCTTTTCAAATATGGCCCCCGGAGGGCCGATCTGCCTCAGGCACCCAGCGCCCGATGAATGTCCTCTGCGGCATCCCTGCCCTCGGCCACCGCCGTGACAGTCAGATCATCTCCGCCCGCTGCGCAATCGCCGCCGGCCCAGACACCATCTGCACTCGTCCGGCCCGCTCCGGTTACCGCGATCTTTCGCCCAGAAAGATCGAGCCCTTCAAACTCAAGGCTCTGGCCAATCGCGCGGAAGACCTGATCGGCGGCCAGACGAAAGGTCTCTCCCGTCTCGGCCAGATCGTCGCCCACATAGGCAAACTCGATCTCCCGCACCTTGCCGTTGCCGTGCACTGCCACGGGCTGCGCATTGGTCACGATCCTCACGCCTTTCGAGGCGGCCAGATCCTGCTCGAACACGCTTGCGTTCATCCTCGCCCGGCTCCTGCGGTAGACCAGCGTCACGTTCAGCGCGCCCAGCAGCTTGGCCTGCACCGCGGCATCCACCGCCGTCATGCCGCCGCCGATGACCACCACGTCGCGGCCCACCTCCAGCTGCGCCAGATCGCCCTGGCGCAGGTCCGCAATGAACGCGACCGCGTCCGTCACGCCGTCCTTGTCGTCCCCCGGCGCGCCCAGCGCATTCACTCCGCCCAGACCCAGCCCAAGGAACACCGCGTCATAATCCCCGCGCAGCTCGTCCAGCGTCAGGTCCGCGCCCAGCCTGCGGCCCGTCAGCATCCGGATCCCGCCAATCTGCATCAGCCAGTCGATCTCGGCCTGCGCGAAATTGTCCACGCTCTTGTAGGCCGCGATGCCGTATTCGTTCAGCCCCCCGGGCTTCTCGCGCCCGTCAAACAGGTCCACCTCGTGGCCCTTCATCGCCAGCCTGTGCGCACAGGCCAGCCCCGCCGGACCGGCGCCGACAACCGCAACCTTGCGGCCCGTCGACGCCGCCCGGGAGAACGGGTGCACCCCAGCCTCCATCAGCGTGTCGGTGGCGTATCTCTGCAATTGGCCGATCTTGACCGGCTTGCCCTCTGCGGCCTCGCGCACGCAGGCCTCTTCGCACAGCGTTTCCGTCGGGCAGACCCTCGCGCACATGCCGCCCAGGATGTTCTGGCTCAGGATCGTCCTGGCCGCCGCTTCGGGCGTGCCCGTGGCGATCTGGCGGATGAACAGGGGGATGTCGATGTCGGTGGGGCAAGCGGTGATGCAGGGCGCGTCGTGGCAAAAATAGCAGCGGTCCGCCGCCACCAGCGCCTCGTGCCCGCTCAGCGGCGGATGCAGGTCGGCGAAATTGGCTTCCAGATCGTCCTTGGGCAGCCGCCCGGCCACGATCCCTTCGCTCAGTTGGTTCGGCATATCCGCCCTCCGGCCTCGCTTGTCTGTCTTCAAAAGCGTCCCACAGGTCCAAATTTTTATCAACTGGTAAAATTATTTTGCGGATCAGGCCCGCGGGCGCTGCCCAAAAAGCGGGCAGCCAAGCCATGCGTCTGCCGCAATGCGGCATTGCAGCATCGGCCCTTCTCGCAGACGCAGCATCACCCTACCTATTGAGCACCCAAGGAAATTTACCGCCACAGGAGCTGGAACATGGCCTACACCACCGCGAACACCGCCGCAGACCGCTCGGGCAACCCGCTGACGACCGCCTTCGCGGCGATCGGCAACTGGCTGATCTCGATCTCCGAATCCACCGCCCGCGCGCGCCGCGTCGAACAGCTGCAAAACCTGTCCGACGCACAACTCGCCGAGCTGGGGATCAAGCGTCAGGACATCGTCCGCCACGTCTTCCGCGATCTCTACTACATCTAAGGCGGCTCCCGCCCCCTGGACGTGACAAAGCCCGCGCCATCCTCCCGGCGCGGGCTTTTTGCTGTCCTCCATGCCGCGTAGGATGGGTGGTTCCACCCATCTTCGGCTCAGGCCACCTGCGCCTTGGCCAGATCGTCAAAACGCCGCAAATCGCCGATCAGCGCAGCCAGCCTGTCCACCGGAATCATGTTCGGCCCATCCGAGGGGGCGCGGTCCGGGTCTTCGTGCGTTTCTATGAACAGGGCCGACACCCCCACCGCGCAGGCCGCGCGTGCCAGCACCGGCACAAACTCTCTCTGCCCTCCGCTCGACGTGCCCTGCCCCCCGGGCTGCTGCACCGAATGGGTGGCGTCAAACACCACCGGATAGCCCATCTGCGCCATCACCGGCAGGCCGCGGAAATCGCTGACCAGCGTGTTGTAGCCAAAGGACGTGCCGCGCTCGCACAGCATGATCCGGGTGTTGCCCGTGCTGGCCAGCTTGTCCGCCACGTTGGCCATGTCCCACGGCGCCAGGAACTGGCCCTTCTTGACGTTGATCGCCGCGCCCGTCTCCCCAGCGGCCAGCAACAGGTCGGTCTGGCGGCACAGGAACGCCGGGATCTGCAGCACATCGCACACTTCCGCCGCCACCGCGCAATGGCCCGGCTCGTGCACATCGGTCAGCACCGGCACTTTGAACTCGTCCCTGATGCGCGCCAGCACCTCAAGACCCTTCTCCATGCCCATCCCGCGCTGGCCCTTCAGCGACGACCGGTTCGCCTTGTCATAGCTGGCCTTGAAGATGAACCGCGTGCCGGTGGCCTCGCAGGCCTCGGCGATCCGCCCGGCCATCATCCGCGCGTGCTCCAGGCTCTCCAGCTGGCATGGCCCGGTGATCAGCGCAAAGGGTTCGGCCCCGCCGATCTTGATCCCGCCCACATCAATCATCTCTGGATCCTTTCAAAACCGCCTCGATCCGCGGCACATCCTCGGGGTTGTTCAGCTCCCAGAACACGCGGCCCCTCGCGTCCACCTCGACACAGCGCACCTTGTGGCCGTTTTCCAGGAACCTCAGCTGCTCCAGCCCTTCCAGCCGCTCCAGCGGCCCTTCGTCCCAGCCCATGTATGCCTCAAGCGCCGCGCACGTGTAGGCGTAGACGCCCACGTGGTGATAGACCGGCGGTTCCGCCTTTTCCGCCTCGGGCAGATAGGGGATCACTTCCTTCGAGAAATACAGCGCGTCCATCTGGCGCGAGAATACCGCCGTGGTGCCCCCCACCCGGCCCGCGCGGCGGTCCTCGGTGAAATTGGCATAGGTCTGCGCGTCACATTTCAGCACCGGCGTCGCCATCTGAACCTGTCCGTCCATCGCCCCGATCAGCGCGTCAAGGAACCACGGCGGCGTCAGCGGCGCGTCACCCTGCAGGTTCACGTAGATGTCCGCCTCGACCTGCTCTGCGGCTTCGGCCACGCGTTCGGTCCCGTTGCGGCATGTGTCCGATGTCATCAGCACTTCTGCGCCAAAGGCTCGGGCGGCCTCGGCGATCCTGGTGTCGTCGGTTGCCACGTATACGCCCGCGACGCTTTTGATGCCCTGTGCGGCCTCCCAGCTCATTTGGATCAGGCTCTTGCGGCTGCCGTCGCCCTGATCCAGCGTGACCAGCGGTTTGCCCGGATAGCGGGTCGAGGCATAGCGCGCGGGGATGATGATGACGGTCTTCATCTCAGACGATCCCTGCGTTCAGGCAATCGAGGATGCGCAACACGCCCACCGGCTTTACCCCGTCCTCGACCACGACAATGGTGCCGATCTTGCGGCTCTGCATTGCGTGCAGCGCCTGCAGGGCCAGCGTGCCCGCACCTATGGTGACCGGTGATGCTGTTGCGATCTCGCCCGCCCGCCGCTCCATCAGACCGTCGATGTTGCGCCTCAGGTCTCCGTCCGACACGACGCCGCGCAGGCGGCCGCCCTCGTCCACGACCAGGGCAATCCCGAACCCCTTGGCGGTCATTTCGAACAGCGTGTCCATCATGCTGGTGTCCGGCGCCACCAGCGGCAGGTCGGTCTGCATCAGCTGACCCACCGTGGCCAGCTGCATCCCCAGCTTTCCTCCCGGGTGGAACACGGCAAAGTTCTCGGCCGCAAAGCCCCTCTGCTCCATCAGCGCCACCGCCAGCGCGTCGCCCAGCGCCAGCGTCAGCGTGGACGATGTGGTGGGCGCCATGCCGATGGCGCAGGCCTCGGGCGCGTCCGGCAACAGCAGCTTGAGGTCAGCCGCCTCCAGGATCGTGCTGCCCGGTTTGCGCGACATCGCGATCAGCGGAATGCCGAACCTGCGGGTGTGCGCCACCACATCCCGCAGCTCGGGCGTTTCGCCCGAATTCGAAATCACCAGCACCACGTCGCCCTTGCCGATCATGCCCATGTCGCCATGGCTTGCCTCGCTGGCGTGGACAAACAGCGATGGCGTTCCGGTCGAGGCCAGCGTGGCGCTGATCTTGCGCCCGATATGGCCCGATTTTCCGATGCCCGACACGATCACCCGGCCTTTGGCCTTCAGGATCAGCCCCACCGCCTTTTCGAAATCCTCCGGCAGGCCGTCGCGCAGCTGCACCAGCGCATCCGCTTCGGTCTGCAACACGCGGCGTGCTGTGTCTCCGGGGCTTGTGCCAAGAGCAGAAGAGGAAGACGGAGGAGGAGAGCGGTCGGCCATGCCTGCGATCCTTGTTGCGGCTGCGCTGTACCTAGCCAATGCCGCGCGCTTTTGCACCCCCCGCCGGACGCGTCGGCCGATTCGGCCAAAACCGGGCGATCCCTGCGGCCCCGAGCGGCAAACTGTCGTATATTTCACACGGTTTGCGCGCCGGCCCGCTCACTTGAGGCCGCTTTTGGACCTGGCCGGTCCTCTGGGGCTGTGGTGCGCCCTTCTCGCCTTGCGTGCGCATTCGCGCATCGCGTAACTTGCCCGGGCCGTGTGCATCCGCTGCGCGCGGGCTGCTGCTTTGTGTCATATGCACAGTACCTCCAACGGTTTAAGGGGACCCGATGTCGCGCCGCCGCTCCTGGCAGACCATCAGCACATCGCTGTTCTACAAGCTCGCGATTTCCATGTCGCGGTCGCAGAAAAGCCTCGTCTTTCTGCTGCTCGACATGGCCGTGGTGCCCCTGGCGTTCTTTTCTGCGCTGGCCTTGCATGGGGGCACGGCTCTGACGCCGTCCCTTTTGCTGACGCTGGCCCCGATCCTTCTGGTGCTGACCGCCCTCGGGGCGTTTCTGGTGCGGCAACTGGGCCTCGCCAAGCACAAGCTGAACGCCTACGAGACGCGCGGCATCATCGCCACCGCCATGGTTTCGGCCCTTCTGGGCGCCTTCGGGGCGGCGTTCAATTCGGTGATCGAGGCTCCGGTCAGCTATTCGGTGTTCGTGATCTTTGCCGGGCTGGCCGCGATCTTTGGCGTGACCTGGCGGCTGGTGCTGCGGCACATCCTGACGGGGATCTACCGGCGCGGGAACCGGCACATCCGGGTGCTGGTCTATGGCGCGGGCCAGACGGGCCAGCAACTGGCCGCGGCCCTGCGCACCGACAACGCGGTCGAACCGGTCGCCTTTATCGACGACAACCCCAAGCTTCAGTCGATGATGATCTCGGGCCTTCCGGTCTATGCCAAATCCCAGATCAAGGAACTGGTGACCTCGCGCCGCATCCACCGTGTCGTGCTGGCCATGCCGTCGATCAGCCAGCCCGAACAGGCGCGCATCGCCATGTCGCTGCGCGATCTGGATGTCGAAGTGCAGACCGTGCCGTCCTTTGCCGAACTGGTCGGCCAGGGCGAGATCGGCAAGCGCGCGGGGCCTGTGCCTCTGGACAGCCTGCTGGGTCGCAACCGGCTCGAGCGCGAATTGCCGGGCGTCAGCCATGCCTATGCCGGGCGCCGCATCCTGGTGACCGGCGCAGGCGGGTCGATCGGGTCCGAGCTGTGCCGCCAGCTGATCTCGTGCGAGCCCGACTGCATCGTGCTGCTCGATCACTCGGAACTGGCGCTGTACCAGATCGACAAGGAACTGCGCATCCTGCGCGACAATCTCGAACTGGTGCCGATCCTCGGGTCGGTCGGGGATGCGGCTCTGGTGGCAGACACTCTTGCGCGCCATGACATCGACGTGGTGCTGCACGCCGCCGCCTACAAACATGTGCCCATGGTCGAGATGAACGCCCTGCGCGGCCTGTCGAACAACGTGATCGGCACCAAGGTCGTGGCCGATGCCGCGCGCGAGGCGGGGGTCGAGCGGTTCATCCTCGTGTCCTCGGACAAGGCCGTGCGCCCGACCAACGTGATGGGCGCGTCCAAGCGGCTGGCCGAACTGGTGGTGCAGGATCTGGCGACCCGTTCGCCGGGCACGCGGTTCTCGATGGTGCGGTTCGGCAATGTGCTGGGCTCGTCCGGGTCGGTCATCCCGCTGTTCGAAGAACAGATTGCCCGCGGCGGCCCGGTGACGCTCACTCATGACGACGTCACTCGCTATTTCATGACCGTCTCCGAAGCGGCGCGGCTGGTGCTGCTGGCCGGGTCTTTTGCGCGGGGCGGTGACGTGTTCGTGCTGGACATGGGCGAGCCTGTGCCGATCCGCAAACTGGCCCGCCAGATGATCGAAGGCGCGGGCCTGACCGTGCGCGAAGACAGCAACCCCGGCGGCGACATCGCCATCGAAGTGACCGGCCTGCGCCCGGGCGAGAAGCTGCACGAAGAGCTGCTGATCTCGCCCGACATGCTGACCACGCCGCACACCAAGATCCTGCGCGCCGAAGAGGGCTACCTGTCCGAGCTGGAGATGGCCAACGCCCTGCGCGACCTGCGCACCGCCATCGACACGCTGGACGAGGACGCCGCCCGCGCCGTGATCGCCCGCTGGGTCGAACGGCACAAGGATGCCAGCACCGCGCAGGAAGGCGCCTGAGCCCGCAGAGGCTGCGCTGTTTGGTGGATGGCGCGCCATGTGGGGGCGCTGCCCCCTACAGCCCCCGGGATATTTCTTGCCAGAAGAAGAGCGGACCCAATCCCCTTAAAAGGGGACGGGCACACGAAAGTTGAGGGACGCACCGCCATCCGGGTGGCGGACGCGAAGGCGCTCGGCATGCAGCATGAGGCGCGGGTAGGACGCGTGATCTTCGGAATAGAACGGGTCGCCGAGGATGGGGTGGCCCATGGCCAGACAGTGGACACGCAGCTGGTGCGAGCGCCCGGTGCGGGGGGTGAGGCGCAGGCGGGTTTCGGTATCCGAGCGGCGCATGACGGTCCAGTCGGTGATCGCCTCTTTGCCGGTGTCGTGGCAGACCATCTGGCGGGGGCGGTTGGGCCAATCGACGATCAGCGGCAGGTTGACGGTGCCTGAACGTTCGGCAACCTGGCCGGCGACCCGGGCGACATAGGTCTTTTTCGTCTGGCGCTTTTCGAATTGCAGGCCGAGGTGGCGCTGGGCATGGGGCGTCAGGCCAAAGACCATCACACCCGACGTGTCCCGGTCGAGCCGGTGGACCAGCAGGGCCTGGGGGAACGCGGCCTGCACACGGGACAGCAGGCAATCGGAGAGGTGGGAGCCTTTGCCCGGAACGGACAAAAGGCCCGAGGGTTTGGCAACGGCGAGCACTTCGTGATCGGCATGAAGCACGTCCAAAGGATCGGTGGGCGGGGTGTAGGTATCGCTCATGCGCGGGCGTTTCGATGGCTGCGGATCAGGTCGGTGCAATAGATCACCAGGGCCAGCCAGATCAGCGGAAAGGCCACCGCGCGGGCGAGGCCGACCGTTTCGCCGAACAGGGTGACGGCCAACAGGAAGATCATGGTCGGCACGGTGAATTGCAAAAGCCCGATGGTGGTGAGCCGCAGGCCCTTGGCCCCATTGGCATAGAGGGTCAAAGGCACGGCGGTCACAAGGCCACAGCCCAGCAACAGCCAAGTGTCGCGCGGGGTCGCGCCAAGCGCATTGTCCGGGCCCAGCCAGACAAGATAGCCCAGCGCGGGCGGCAAGAGGATCAGAACCTCAAGCAGGAAGCCCTGATTGGGGCCGATGGGCAAGGCGCGCTTGCACAGGGCATAAAGGCCCCAGCTGAAGGTCAGGCCCAGCGCGGCCCAGGGCAAGGCCCCCTGAGCGACGGTCAGAATAACCACGGCCAGCCCCGCCAGCACCACGGCGACCACCTGCACCCGGCTCAGCGCCTCGCGCAGGACCAGGGCGCCCACCGCGACCGAAAACAAGGGGTTGATGTAATACCCCAAGGCGGCGTCCAGCGCGCGGCCCGAAGTGATGGCCCAGACATAGATCCCCCAGTTCACCGTAATCAGCGCCGCAGTCAGCACCGCCATGCCCAGCATGCGCGGATCGCGCAGCGCGCGCATCAGATCCCCGGTCCGGCGCAGTGCCACCAGCCAAAGCCCCGCCAGAGGCACGGACCACACGACGCGGTGGGCCACGATCTCGACTGCGCCAACGTGATCGAGCGCCTTCATGTACAAAGGCAGCACGCCCCAGATCACATAAGCGCCCAGCGCACAGGCAAGGCCCTGGGCCGTATCGGCATCGGATGAAGAGCGCTGCACCATGACGCCCTGCCTACGCCGGTTACCCGGGCGTGACCAGAGCGCTGTCCGTTCTGTTCGCCGCGGCCCGGCACCGCTAGACTGCCCGCAGCGCAAGGGAGCAATGACATGAGCGGAGAAACCGATCTGGACAAACTGGTGGCCGCGATGGACGCCGAACTGGTGCCGGGTGTCTTTGTCTTTGCCACATTGCCCGCCGGTCAGGCTCTGCCACCCGTCGCGCCGCGCATGGTGTTTCAAGAGGCCGAAGGCACCACCCTGATCCTGCTGCGCAGCGAGGCAGAGGCGAACGGGATCGCCTGTGAATTTCCCTGCCGGATGATCACGCTCAACATCCACTCCTCGCTCGAGGCGGTGGGGTTTCTGGCGCGCATCACCACGGCGCTGGCGGCTGCAGGGATGGGCGTGAACCCGGTGTCGGGGTTCTATCACGACCACCTGTTTGTGCCCGACGGGCGCGAGGCGGACGCGCTGCGGGTCCTGTCAGACCTGTCAGGCGGCTGACAGAACCCGCACCGGTCTCAGACCTTCACGCGCTCGGATTTGGGATCGTACATGGGCCTCAGCGAGGCCTCGGCCTTGACCCGCGTGCCCGCCACGTCGATCTCATAGGATGATCCCAGAACGTCCGCCGCGCTCTCGCCCTTGCACGGCACATAGCCAAGGCCCATCGCCCCGCCCAGCGCGTGCCCATAGGCGCCCGAAGACAGGTAGCCCACGATCTTGCCATCCCGCACGATCGGCTCGTTGTGATAGAGCAGCGGCTCGGGGTCCGTCAGGCGGAACTGCACCAGCCGGTTCTCGAGGCCGCTCTCCTTCTTGCGCAGCACCGCGTCGCGCCCGATGAAGTCCGGCTTGTCGGTCTTGACGGCAAAGCCCAGCCCCGCCTCCAGCACGTGATCCTCGCAGGTGATGTCATGGCCAAAGTGGCGGAAGCCCTTCTCGATCCGGCAGGTGTCCATCATGTGCATCCCGCACAGGCGCAGGCCCATGCCCTGCCCCGCCTCGTGCAGCGCCTCGAACACATGCCCCGCCATGTCGGACGACACATAGACCTCCCAGCCCAGCTCACCCACATAGGTGACCCTGTGCACCCGGGCGAGGCCCATGCCGATCTCGATCTCCTGCGCCGTGCCAAACGGGTTGGCCTCGTTGCTGAAATCGGCGGGCGAGACAGCTTGCAAGAGCTGGCGAGCGTTCGGCCCCATCACGGCCAGCACGCCTTCGCCTGCGGTCACATCCGTGATCACCACGCGCATGTCTCCCACATGCCGCTGCATCCACGCCTGATCGGCCAGCCGCGTTGCCGCCGGTGTCACCACCAGATAGGCCGTCTCGCTCAGGCGCGTCACGGTCACATCTGCCTCGATCCCGCCCCGATCATTCAGGAACTGGGTATAGACGATCTTGCCCGCCGGCACGTCATACTGCCCGCCGCCCACGCGGTTCATAAAGGCGCAGGCATCTGGCCCCTCGACCCGGATCTTCCCGAACGACGACATGTCATACATGCCGACATTCTCGCGCACGGCCATGTGCTCTTCGCGCACGTTGTCGAAAAAGTTCTGCCGGCTCCAGCTGTACTCATACGCCGGCTCCTGCCCGTCCCTGGCAAACCAGTTGGCCCTTTCCCAGCCCGCCAGCTCGCCCATCACCGCGCCTTGCTCCAGCAGTTGCGCGTGGAACGGCGTCCTGCGCACGCCCCGCGCCGTCGCCTTCTGCCGGTACGGATAGTGATCGGCATAGAGCAGCCCCAGCGTCTCGACCGAGCGTTCCATCAGGTAGTGCTTGTTGCCCTGGAACGGCTGCATCCGGCTGATGTCCACATCGCCCAGGTCAAACGGCTTCTCTCCGGTATCCATCCAGCTCGCCAACGCGCTCCCCGCGCCGCCCGCGCTCTGGATCCCGACCGAGTTGAAGCCCGCCGCAACCCACACATTGTCCATCTCCGGACACTGCCCCAGATGGTACGCGTCATCGGGCGTAAAGCTCTCGGGCCCGTTGAAAAACGTATGGATGCCCGCCTCGGCCAGCATCGGCATCCGCTCCACCGCCGCCTCGAGGATCGGCTCGAAATGGTCAAAGTCCTCCGGCAGCTGATCAAACTCGAAATCGCCCGGGATCGGCCCCCAGGGCTTGGCCACCGGCTCAAACGCGCCCAGCAGCATCTTGCCCGCGTCTTCCTTGTAATAGGCGCACTCATCCGGCACCCGCAGCACCGGCAGCTGCGTTAGCCCTGGGATGCCTTCGGTCACGATGTAGAAATGCTCGCAGGCCTGCAGCGGAACATTGGTGCCCAGCATTTGGCCAACCTCGCGCCCCCACATACCCCCGCAATTCACCACATGCTCACAGGCGATATGACCAGAGGCCCCATCCTCGCCTTCCCAATCCACGCCCGTGATCCGGCGGCCCTCGCGCTTCACGCCCGTCGCCTTCACGCGCTCCTTCACCACGGCTCCGCGCTGCTTGGCCCCCTTGGCCAGCGCCTGCGCGATGTTGGCCGGATCGCCCTGCCCGTCCAGCGGCAGGTACACCCCCGCCAGGACATCATCGACGTTCAGATGCTCATACTTCGCCTTCACCTCGACGGGCGAGATCTCCTCGACCTCGACCCCAAAGGCCCTCGCCATCGCCGCCTGCCGAAAGATCTCTTCTTTCCGCGCCTCGGTCAGCGCCACCGTGATCGACCCACAGCGCTTAAAGCCCGTGGCGACCCCCGTCTCCGCCTCCAGATCGCCGTACAGCTCCTGGGAATACTTGGCGAGCTTGGTCATGTTCGCCGTCGCCCTCAGCTGCGCGATCAAGCCCGCGGCGTGCCAGGTCGTGCCGCTGGTCAGCTGCTTTCGCTCCAGCAGCACAACATCTTTCCACCCCAGCTTGGTCAGGTGATACGCCACCGAGCATCCCACAACCCCGCCGCCAATGATGACGACCCTCGCTTTGTCCGGCAGGCTCATGCCGTCGCCCCCTTGAATGCTCCGGCCAGCGCCCTGATGTGCTCCGGCCCCACTTCGCAACAGCCCCCGATCAGGGTGGCCCCATCCTCGGCCCACGCCTTGGCATGGCCCAGATACATCTCCGGCGTCAGATCCTTGCGGGTCTCCAGCATGTCCACCGTCGCCAGCGTGTCATTGAACTCCGCCGCGATGCTGACAAACCCGTTGGCATAGCCGCCCACCGGCAGGCCCGCGCCCTTCAGCTGAGCAATTCCCTGCCCCACCGCTTCGGGCCTCGAACAATTCAGCAGCACCGCTGCCGCTCCGTGCCGCTCGATCAGCGGCAACACATCCACCACCGCCTCACCCGAGCGCAGCTTGGTCCCGTCCTCATCATCCACCGTCATCGCGACCCAGACCGGCTTGCCCAGGCCGTCAGTCCCGACCAAGCCGCCCTCGACCTGCTCCAGCGAGGCCATCGTCTCGAGGATATAAAGGTCCACGTCGCCCATCATGCCGGCCACCCGCGCATAAACCTCCGCCGCCTGATCCACCGGCGGCACCTTGTCCGCCTGATAGCTGAACCCCTGCGGCCCCAGCGACCCGGCCACCAACCCGCTCCCATGGGCATCCCTCGCCGCCCTCGCCAGATCACAGGCCAGCCGGGTCAGGCTCTCCAGCTTCTCCCCGTGCCCCTTGCTCTCCAGCCGGTCGGGCAAACAGCAATAGGTATTGGCCGTCGCCACATCCGCGCCCGCGGCAAAGAAATCGTCATGCACTTCGCGCACGACCTCCGGCCGCTCCATCAGCGCCCAAAGCGACCACAGGTCCGAGGTCACCCCCGTCCTCGCAATCAGCTCCTGCCCCATGCCACCATCAAGTACGGTAATCGTCATCTTCTTCTGGCCTCAAATATCCCGGGGGGACTAGGGGGGCAGCGCCCCCCAGGGGTGGGCGGGCGGGAGCCCGCCACCCATCACATCACGCGCGCAAACGCGCATTCTCAGGATCCCACAGCGGCCCGTCCGGCTGCACCACGGCTCTGCGCCGCTCGCCATAGATCTCGATCTCCAGCTCGGTGCCTTCCTCGGCCAGATCCGTGCGCACACAGCCCAGCGCGATCGACGCGCCCACACGGTGCCCCCACTCTCCGCTGGTCGTCTCGCCCACGATTTCGTCACCCTTCCAGATGATCGACATATACGGCGCATCCGCCGCGCCCGCGTCGACAATCATCGACACAAAGGCCTTGGTCCGCCCCTGCTGCTTCTCGCTCATCAGCGCCGCCTTGCCCGGGAAATCCTGCGGCTTGTCGAACTTCACAAACCGCTCAAGCCCCCCCTGCAACAGCGTGTAGTCGGTCGACAGATCGCCCTTCCACGTCCGATAGCCCTTCTCGATGCGCAAGGAATCCAGCGCCCACATGCCAAACGGCACCGCGCCCTCTGCCAGCACCGCGTCATACAGCGCCGGAATATCCGCCATCTTCCCGTGGATCTCCCAGCCCAGCTCCCCTGCAAAGGACACGCGCAACAACCGACATTCAATCCCGGCCACCACCGCATCCTGATGCGTCAGCCAGCCCGCCTCCAGATCGGCCTCGGGCGCGATCTTCTGGAACAGATCGCGCGACTTCGGCCCCGTCACGATCAGGGTCGACACCTCCGTCGTCATGTCTTTCAGCTCCAGCCCCTCGGGCAGGTTCCGCCACAGCACCTCGTAATCGTGCCACTGCGCGCTCGCCGCGGTGATCAGCGTGAACTGGTTCTCACCGGTCCGCACCACCGACATCTCGGTCAGGATCCGCCCCCTTTCATCGGGGAAATACGCCAGGTTCATCCGCCCCACCTTGGGCAGCGCTCCGGCAATCCGTCCGCGCAACCATTCCGCCGAATTGTCGCCAGACAATTCGAACCGTGAAAAGCCGCACAGGTCCAGAACGCCCACGCCATCGCGCACCGCTTCGCATTCTTCCTTCACGCGCTGGCTCCACGGGCCTTCGCGTTCCCAGGTCTCGGTCGCCTCCAGCGAGGTGTCGTCACCCTCCTTGGCAAACCACGTCGCCCGCTCCCAGCCGTTGAACGCGCCAAATTGCGCGCCCAGCTCCTTCAGCTTGCCCGCCACCGGCGACAGCTTCTTGTCGCGCCCCGCCGGCCAGTGCTTCCAGGGGAAGTGCATGCCGTATTCGTGGCCATAGGTCTCCAGCGCCTTGTCGAGGCAGTAGTCGTGATCGCAGAAATCGGTGTAGCGGCGCGGATCGACCGCCCACATGTCCCACTCGGTCTGCCCGTCAACGATCCACTCGGCCAGCGTCTTGCCCGCGCCGCCTGCCTGCACGATCCCAAAGGTGAACGAATGCGCCTCAAACGCGCCCTTCACGCCCGGCATCGGGCCAATCATCGGCAGGCCATCAGGCGCATAGGGGATCGGGCCGTTGATGTTACGGCCTACGCCGCCCTCACCCAGCACCGGCACCCTCTCCATCGCGTCCTCGATATACCACTCCAGCCGCTCCAGATCGTCCGGGTACAGCTGAAAGCTGAAGTCCTCGGGCATCGGGTCATCTTCGGTGATCCAGTGCGCCTTGCAGTTCCGCTCGTACGGCCCGAGGTTCAGACCGTTCTTGTCCTGCCGCAGGTAGTACGAGCTGTCCACATCCCGGATCAGCGGCAGCTTTTTCCCGTTTTCCCTGGTCCAGTCGGCCACCTTGCCGATCTCTTCGGTCAGGAAATACTGGTGGCTCATCACCACCATCGGCACGTCGCGCCCGCCATAGGGCTTGAACCACTCGCCCACGCGCGCCGCGTAATAGCCGGCGGCGTTCACCACGTAATCGCAGGCAATGTCACCCTTGTCGGTGTGCACGATCCAGCCGTCCCCGTCCTTGCTGACACCCGTCGCGGGGCAGAACCTCTGGATGTTCGCGCCCAGATCGCGCGCGCCCTTGGCCATCGCCTGCGTCAGCTGCGCGGGGTCGATGTCGCCATCCATCGGATCCCACAGGACGCTGTCCAGATCGTGCGTCTCAAGGAACGGATACATCTCGACCGCTTCCTCGGGCGTCATCAGCTTCAGCTCCAGCCCCTGATACCGGCCCATCCCGACAAAGCGCTTGAACTCCTGCGTCCGCTCCTTGCTGTGCGACAGGCGCAGCGACCCGGTGACGTGGTAGTTCATCGGGTAATCCACGTCTTCGGCCAGGGTGCGGTACATCTCAAGGCTGTAGCGCTGCATGTTCAGCACCGCCCAGGACGTCGAAAAGTTCGGGCAATTGCCCGCCGCGTGCCACGTGCTGCCCGCCGTCAGCTCGTTCTTTTCCAGAAGCACGCAATCGGTCCAGCCCTTCATGGCCAGATGATACAGGCTCGACACGCCCACCGCGCCGCCTCCGATGATGACCACGCGGGCCTTGGTTGGAAAATCGCTCATCGTCTGTCTCCCTCAGTCGATCACAAGACGGGCCGCCAGCCCGCCGAATAGAATGGCCGTTACCTTGTTCAGCGCTCGCACGCGTTTGCGCAGCGCGTCGGCAAACAGCCCCGCCGCCGCCCCAAGCGTCAGCGAAAAGGCCATGCCGAAACCCATGAAAATCGCGCCCAGGATCAGGATCTGCATCCAGACCGGACCAATGGCGGGATCGGTGAATTGCGGAATGAACGCAAAGATGAACAGCGCCGTCTTGGGGTTCAGCACGTTGGTCACGAACCCCCGCCTGACCGCTGCGCCTGCTCCCCTTGCCTCTTGCCCGGCCCCGAGCGTTCCGTCATCGCGCCACGCCTGCACCGCCAGCCATGCCAGATAGGCCGCACCGGCATAGCGGATCGCGTCATAAGCCCCCGGATGCGCCAAAATCAGCGCCGACACACCCGCCGCGGCCAGTGCGATATGCACCGCCACGCCCAGGTTGATGCCAACCGCCGCTGCCATGCCCATACGTGGCCCGCCCGCGATCCCGCTGGCCGAGACAAAGACAAAATCCGCCCCCGGCGTGATGTTCAGCAGCAGCCCTGCCGCTATGAACGCCATCAGAACCACCGGGTCGAACGCTGTCAGCACCTCCCACATGGCTCAGGCCCTCCCCGGAACCGAGGTGCTGCCCAGCAGCACTCCGTAGATGATGAAACACACCGCCATGACCCGGCGCATCATGGTGTTGGCCACCGCGCCCAGCGCCGCCCGCCCAAGGCCCGCACCCAGCGCGGTAAAGCCGCAATAGCTCAGCGCGGTCAGCGTCAGCGCCGTGGGCGCGATCACCAGCATCTGATCCCAGATCGGCACGCCCGGCTGCACGAATTGCGAAAAGGCGGCCAGGTAGCCCGCGACGCTCTTGGGGTTGATCGTGGCAATCGCCAGCGCCTCCATATAGATGCGCCCTCCGGTGGCCGGTTTGGCCGCGATGGGCCGGGCCGCTGTCATCCAGCCGCGCACGCCCATCCAGATCAGGAACCCCGCACCCACCAGCTTGGCGATGAAAAACGCGGTCTCGGACGCCGCGATCAACGCGGTGATGCCCGCCGCCGACAGCAGCAGAAAGGCGCTCGCCTGCGTCAGGATCGCCGCGACACCCGGCAGGCTGCGGACAAAGCCGCGGCTCATGCCGTTCTGGATGCAATTGACGGCGTTGGGGCCGGGCGTGGTGACGAACACGGCCCAGAACAGGGCGAATATGGTCCAGGCTTCCCAGCTCATGTCAGTAGACCGGCGGCGCGATCACCCAGATCGCCACCGCTGCCTCAGAGTACGGGTTGGCCCAGGAATAGGCCTCTTCCCGAATGCGGAAACTGTCGCCGGCCTGGATGGTAAACGCCTCGCCGCCGATGGTCAGGTCCAACCGGCCCGACACCAGATAGGCGACCTCCTGTGTGGGGCGTGTGACCGTGCCGGGGCTGCGTGCGCCGGGTTTGAACACCGAATGCACCATCTCGAAATCGTCGGTCAGGTCGGGCGACAGCAATTCCTCGACCAGCCCCGCGGCTGATCCGATCTTGCGCCGGGCGCCCGCGCGCACAACCCGGCCCGCCTCGGGCGCCGGGCCGCCGGTCTGGCCAAACAGGATCGACACCGACACCTCGAACAGCTGCGCCAGATCGCGCAGGTCCTCGATGGACGGCTCCGAGATGTCGCGCTCGATCTGGCTGACCCAGCCCACCGACCGTTCCAGCCGGTCAGCCACATCCTGCAACGTCAGGCCCCGCGCCTTGCGCAGCGCCCGAATGTCGGCGCCCAGCGTATTGGGTGAGACCTTTTCCTGCAGCATATGGCGATTCGCGGTGCGTGAAATTTCCTGTTACTTTTTCACGGTGACGTGGCGTCCGTGAAAAAGCAACAAAAATTTTCATGCGTTGCGGGATCGCAGGCAATCTGTACAGAATCGCAGGGTAAAGTTGGCAATATGTACAGTTTTCAGCGTGCGAAAACGGCGTCCATCATGGCGCTCAGCGCCTCGGCATCGGCGGTGTCAAAGGCGGCAGGCTGGTCGCTGTCGATGTCCAGCACCGCGATCAAATCTCCCGCCTTGTTGCGCACAGGCACAACAATCTCCGACCGGGTCGAGGTTGCGCAGGCGATATGCCCGGGAAATGCGTCCACATCGTCAACAAGCTGTACTTCGCCGGTCCGCGCCGCCGCACCGCAGACACCTCGGGCAAAGGGAATCACCAGGCATCCGTGCCCGCCCTGATACGGCCCGATCTTCAGCATCTCGGGGCCCGTGACCCGATAAAATCCTGTCCAATCAAAGCGTTGGTCCGCATGGTGCAGCTCGCACGCGACCGTCGCCATCAGCGAGACTTCGTCGGTTTCACCTGCCGTCAGCGACGCGATGACCTTGCCTGTCTCGGCATAGTCGATCCGACTCATGGACGTTCAATCGCGATCGCCGTGCCCTCGCCTCCGCCGATGCAGATGGCCGCAACGCCCCGTTTGAGGTCGCGTTTTTCCATTGCATTCAAAAGGGTTACGATGATTCTGGCGCCGCTTGCCCCGATCGGATGACCCAGCGCGCAGGCCCCGCCGTTCACGTTGACCTTGTCGCGCGGCAGGCCCAGTTCGTGCATGAATGCCATGGGCACCACGGCAAACGCCTCGTTCACCTCCCACAGATCCACGTCCGACACGTCCCAACCCACTGACGCCAATAGCTTTTTTGCTGCGGGCACAGGCGCTGTGGTAAACCATCCCGGAGCCTGCGCATGGCTGGCATAGCCCCGGATCCACGCCCTGACCGGCCCCTCGGTGCCCAGCACCAGCGCCGCCGCCCCGTCCGAGATCGACGACGCATTCGCCGCCGTCACCGTCCCGTCCTTGCGGAACGCCGGGCGCAGCTGGGGGATCTTGTCGGGCCGCGCGCTGGCGGGTTGTTCATCGGCGCTGATCACCACGTCGCCCTTGCGGGATTTCACCGTGAAATCAATGATTTCCCCTTCAAACGCGCCCTCCTTCTGGGCGCGCAAAGCGTTCTCGAGCGAGCCCAGCGCATAGCCATCCTGCGCCTCGCGGGTAAACTGGAATTTCTCGGCGCAATCCTCGGCAAAGGTGCCCATCAGGCGGCCCTTGTCATAGGCGTCCTCCAGACCATCCAGGAACATGTGGTCGATCACCTGTCCGTGCCCGATCCGCGCCCCGCCCCGCATCTTGGGCAGCAGGTAGGGCGCGTTCGACATGCTCTCCATCCCGCCGGCGGCCACCGTTCGGGCGCGGCCCAGCCGCAGCTGATCGCAAGCATTCATCACCGCCTGCATCCCCGAGCCGCACATCTTGTTCAGCGTGGTGGCCGGGACGCTTTCGCCAAGACCCGCCGCGAAACCCGCCTGCCGCGCAGGGGCCTGACCCTGGCCCGCGGGCAGGACGCAACCCATAACCACTTCATCCACCGTGGTTTTTTCGGCCTGCGCCATGGCACCTGCGATGGCCGCTCCACCCAGATCGGACGCGCTGACGCCGTCGAACACACCTTGAAAGCCGCCCATCGCGGTGCGCGCCGCACCCAGGATCGCCACATCTGTCATTGCTGTCTCCGGTGAACGTGTTGGTAATATTTGCGCGCTAGAGGTGCATATCGAAGTCAGGCCTGCAAGAGGACGATATGAAACTTTCCAGCAGCATTCAGGGTGACGCCCAGGTCATCGTCGCGCAGGAACCGCGCATCGACGCGGCGATCGCGATCCAGTTCAAGGACAAGATGAAAGCCGAAACCGAGGCGGGTGAAGGGCGCGTGATCCTCGATCTCAGCCGTGTGGACTTCATTGATTCCAGTGGCTTGGGGGCCATTGTCGCCGCGATGAAACAGATCTCGGGCACCCGGCGGATGGAACTGGCCGGCCTGACCGAAACCGTGCAGAAGGTGTTCCGCCTGACGCGCATGGACACGATCTTTGCTATTCACGACTCGGTCGAGGCGGCCTTGGCCAGGGAGGCCTGACCGCCCATGGGACACGAAGCAGGCTCCGGGCCCGTGAACGTCCGGCTGAAAAGCGACAACCTCAGCATTCGCACCGCGCTGGGTGAAGTGATCGATGCGCTGAAGGCCCGGCGCGTCGACCCTGACGCACTTGGGTCGGTCGAAATCGTGCTGGCCGAGGCGCTGAACAACGTGGTCGAACACGCCTATGCCATGCGCGACGACGGCGACATCGAGATCAACGGCCAGATCGCAGGCGACATGCTGCTGTTTGATATCACGGACGAAGGCGCCCCCATGCCCTTGGGCGAGGTGCCCAGCGGTGCGCCTGCAAAGCTGGACGTGGGCCTCGATGACATGCCCGAAGGCGGGTTCGGCTGGTTTCTTATCCGCCAGATGACCGAAGACCTGACCTATCTGCGCGAGGGCGGACGCAATCACCTGAGCCTGACGTTGTCGGTGATGTAGCGCCCCGGCTGCAAGCCCCCGCATGTCGAACTACCGGATCAAGCCGCCCCTGCCAGAGGCGGCTTTTTCAGTGTCAGCGCCCTGTCAGAAACGCCTTTGGCCGGCCTGCATGACAAAGCGAGATGCCCCAAAATGGTCCGATTTGCTCCCAAGTGCCGCCTCAGACAAAGGTCATAACCGGTCTTGTAGCTGCATATGGCTTCCCTCGGCGCCGTGCGTTAACAGCCCCCACCCAGTGTGCGGCGTCGAGGTCTTAACTCCCCTACATTGGCAATCCGGCCCGCGCGCCCTAGGCTTCGACGCAACGAAGACACCCGAGGGACCCATGCGCGATTTCCACTTGCCCGGCCGGTCGGCCGTTCACGCCGACAACGGCATTTGCGCCACATCACACCCGCTTGCCGCCAGTGCGGCCGTCGACATCCTCAAGGCGGGCGGCAATGCCATGGACGCCGCCATCGCGGGCGCAGTCCTTCTGGGCCTGTGCGAGCCGGCCATGACCGGGATCGGCGGCGATTGCTTTGTGCTGTGGACCCGGCCCGGAGACTCTGGCGTCAACGCCCTGAACGGATCGGGCCGCGCGCCCGCCGCCGCCAGCGCCGAGGCTTTGCGCGCCGAAGGCCTCAGCACCATCCCGCTGGAAAGCGCCCATGCCGTCACCATCCCCGGCGCCATCGACGCGTTTTGCCACTTGTCAGAAACCGAGGGCAAACTGGGCCTCGACCGCCTGCTCGCCCCGGCGATCCACTATGCCGAAGCCGGCGTCCCCGTCGCCCCGCGCGTCGCCTTCGACTATGCCGACAGCGGTGCCAAGCTGACCGCGCATGGGCAGGCGTTCCTGAACAGCGGCAAACCCTTTGCGCTGGGCGAGCGTTTCACCGCGCCCGGGCAGGCCGAGGTGCTGCGCCGCATCGCCGCGCAGGGGCGCGAGGCGTTCTATACGGGCGAAGTGGCCGACGACATGCTCGCCAAGCTCACGTCTTTGGGCGGCACGCACACGGCCCAGGACTTTGCAGCCAACGCGCCCACCCCCACCACACCGATCAGCGGCAGCTACAAGGGCACCGAGCTGTTCGAACATCCGCCCAACGGCCAGGGTGCCACCGCGCTTTTGATGCTCAACATGCTGGCCGAGTTCGACCTGGCGAGCATGGACCCCTTCGGCGCCCAACGCGCGCATATCGAGGCCGAGGTCGCCAAGCTGGCCTATGACGCACGCAACCGCTTCATGGCCGATGCGGATCATATGACGCGGCTGGATCACATGCTCAGCCCCGAGACCGCAAAACGGCTCGCTGCGCTGATCGACCCGGCCAAGGCCGCGCCAAACCCCACCGCCCTGTCCGAGGCTGTGCACAAGGACACCGTCTATATCACCGTCGTGGACCGCGACCGTATGGCCGTGTCACTGATCTATTCGATCTTCCACGGGTTTGGATCGGGCATCGCCTCGGACAAATTCGGGATCCTGCTGCAGAACCGCGGCGCGGGCTTCACGCTGGAACAGGGCCACGCGAACGAGCTGCGCGGCGGCGCGCGGCCCATGCACACGATCATTCCCGCGCTGCTGAAGCAGGGCGATCAGGTCACCATGCCCTTTGGCGTGATGGGCGGGCAGTATCAGCCCGCCGGGCACGCCCGGGTGGTCACCAACCTTGTCGACTACGGGATGGAGCTTCAGGCCGCGCTCGATGCGCCGCGCAGCTTCCCCGAGGCCGAGGGCCTGATGATCGAGCGTGGGTATGACCCCTCCGTACGCGCACAGCTCGAGGCGATGGGCCATACGGTCGGCACCCCGCATGTGGCCATCGGCGGGGCTCAGGCGATACGGATTGGCGCCAATGGCGTGTTGGTGGGGGCGTCGGACCCGCGCAAGGACGGAATCGCGCTTGGCTACTGATGCGTAGGATGGGTGCTTGCACCCATCTTACCCCATCAATTCATCTGGAAATGCAGCGGGTAAGAGCCGTCTTCGAACGGGCCAAACAAATCGGGAATGTCCGGGTGATCGACCGGCTGCCCCGAATAATCCGCGATCAGGTTCTGCTCGGACACATAGGCGACGTAAAAGCTCTGATCGTTCTCGGCCAGCAGGTGATAGAACGGCTGTTCCTTCTTGGGCCGCGACTCTTCGGGGATCGCCTCGTACCATTCTTCGGTGTTGTTGAACTGCGGATCAACGTCAAAGATCACACCACGAAAGGGATGCTTCTTGTGGCGCACAATCTGGCCAAGGTGATATTTCGCACGAGTGTGATGCATGGTCGGGGCCTACCCAAAGGGTGTAACGCGTTCAACCGCCTTTTGTCCACGTCAGAGGCTGAAAGAGAAAGAAACAGTCTGTGAACCTTGTTTTGACAGTGCTCGAAATCGTGGCGCCGGTGTTCATCCTTGCGGGGATCGGATTTGCCTGGGTCAAGGCGGGCTTTGAATACCGGGTCGAATTTGTCACCCGGCTGGGCATGACGCTGGCGGTGCCCTGCCTTGTGTTCACCGCCCTGATGCAGACCACGCTGCCCGGAGGCGCGGTGGCCACGGCCACTCTGGCGGCGCTGGCCGCCTACGCGGCGGTGACAGCGATCTTTGCCGCCCTTCTGGCCACGCTGCGGCTCGACCGGCGCACGTTCCTGGCACCGCTGATCTTTGGCAACACCGGCAATCTGGGTCTGCCGCTGGCCTTGCTGGCCTTTGGGCAAGAAGGGCTGAGCTATGCCGTCATCGTCTTTGCCATGACAGGCATCCTCAGCTTCACCTTCGGGGTCTGGCTGGTATCGGGCGGTGGATCCCTGCGCAAAGTCGTTCAGGAACCGCTGGTTGCAGCCACGGTGCTGGGCGCGCTGTTCCTGTGGCAAGGCTGGCAGACCCCGCGGTTTCTGACCAACACGCTCGACCTGATCGGCCAGATGGCCATTCCGCTGATGCTGATCACACTGGGCGTGGCCGTGGCCCGCATCACGCCGGGCCGGGTGGGGCAGGCCTTTGGCCTGGCCGCGGTCAAGTTTGCCGTGTGCGCCGGCGTGGCCTGGGCCATGGGGCACGCCTTTGGCCTTGATCCCGTGGCGGCGGCGGTGCTGGTGGTGCAGATGTCGACGCCCGTCGCGGTCACCTCGTACCTTCTGGCCGAGAAATACGGAGCCCGTGCGCAGGATGTTGCCGGTTTGGTGGTCATTTCCACCCTGATGTCGGTGGTCACATTGCCGTTGTTGCTGGGTCTGCTGCTGTAATGTGATTTAACCCCGCCCCAATCTGCGCTATACTTTGCGGTAACGATAAAAACGCAATCACAGCGAACACAGAGCGAGTAGAGGCAGATGCGCAGACTTTTCCGCGCGATGGGTATCGTGCTTTTGGTGGCCTCCTGCAGCGGTGGCAATTCGTCCGCCCCGCGCAACCTTGATGACGCGTGCAGCATCCTCAAGCAGCGGCCGCAATACATCAAAGCGTTCCGCGCGACCGAGCGCAAATGGGGCGTGCCCGTGGCCGTGCAGATGGCCACCATCTATCAGGAAAGCAAGTTTATCGGCGATGCGCGCACACCCCTGCGGTATACGCTGGGCGTGATCCCGATGGGCCGCCAAAGCTCGGCCTTTGGCTACAGCCAGGCGCTGGACGGCACCTGGAAGGAATACCAGCGCGAGACGGGCAAGCGCGGCACCAAGCGGGACAACATCCGCGACGCGACCGATTTCATGGGCTGGTACATGAACAAGACGCGTGAACGGAACGGCATCCCCCTGTCGGATGCGCGCAATCAGTACCTCGCCTATCACGACGGCCACACCGGCTTTGCCCGCGGCACGTATCGCAGCAAACCATGGCTGGTGCGGATCGCAAACGAGGTGGGCGCGCGCGCCGTGACCTATCAGGGGCAGCTGCGCACCTGCCGCGCAGCGCGACGCTAAAGCCAGGCGTAGGATGGGTCGTTTCGACCCATCTGTCCCCCCGGCCGGTTTCGGGGCCTAGTTGCCGCCCACCATCGCAAGGATGTTGAACAGGCGGTTGGGGATGCTGGCACGCTTGTCCAGTTCGCCCAGGATCACCGTTGTCTTGCTGCCATCGTCGCCAGTGATGATCCACTGGCGCAGTTCAACCGGGTTGCCGGTGAATTTCAGCTGGATGTTGCCGTATTCGGGATACTTGGGATCCTGCGCCGTGACCACCGTGGCTGTTCCGTCAAAACCATGGCCGGTGACCATGTTGCGCTTGGCCAGGTTCACGTTCTTTTCCAGAATGATCGACAAAGGCGTGCGGCGCAGGGGATAGCGTTCGGGGCCCACGTTCGACTTTTTGTCGAACACGGCCACCTCGCCCTGCCCGGCCACAACCAGAGTCTGGTCGGGCGGGTTGTATTCAAACCGCGCGCGGCCGGGCCGCTTGATATAGATCGTACCGGTCGAGATCGACCCATCGCTGTTGATCTGGGTGAACGGGCTTTTGGCCGATTGCAGGCCGTTCAGATACTTGGACACCGCATTCAGCGACAGTTTTTCCGCCGCGGCAGGCATGGCCATCGCGACCGCACAGACCAGCGACAGGGACAACACTCGAATCATAGGGCTTGGAGCCTTCTTCAATTACGCCTCAGGGCACGAAACTCGCGCGCCGATGGGTAACATATCAGAAGTAAGCCCACACCGATCAAGGTTTTCCGACCTGATCGGTGCGGGATGAGCATCAAAGCGCCGCTCTCACGCCTGCTCGGGGACAAGGATCTCGCGCTTGCCCACGTGGTTGGCCGGGCTGACCAGCCCTTCGTCTTCCATCTGTTCCACCAGACGCGCGGCCTTGTTGTAACCAATGCCAAGTTTGCGCTGGATATAGCTGGTCGAACATTTGCGATCCTGGATCACGATGGCCACCGCCTGATCGTACAGGGCGTCTTCGCCATTGGTATTGCCGCCTGTATTCAGGCCCAGCACCGCGTCGATGTTTTCGGCCTTGTCGTCCTCGGGGCCGGACACCACACCCGACACATAGGTCGGCGGGCCAAACGCCTTGAGGTGGTTGACGATCTCTTCGACCTCTTCATCGCTGACAAAGGGCGCGTGACAGCGGGTGATCTTGCCGCCGCCCGCCATGTACAGCATGTCGCCCATACCCAGCAGCTGTTCGGCTCCCATTTCGCCCAGGATGGTGCGGCTGTCGATCTTGGACGTCACCTGGAACGAGATCCGCGTGGGGAAGTTCGCCTTGATCGTGCCGGTGATCACATCCACCGACGGGCGCTGTGTCG
>JAHDCH010000207.1 GCA_020629995.1 Pseudaestuariivita sp.
GCTTTGACGATCGCCTTGCCGCCGCCAGCGACAAACTGCGCGCCAATGGCGCTTACGACCCGGCGATCAAAACCCAATCCACCCCCCATCCGGAGGATAATGACATGAGCACCTATCACCCCGATTCCACCCTGTCTCACAACGCCAGCTGGTCCGACGAGGCCGAAGGCTATGCCGCCCGCGCCAAGGCGCAGGTCAGCAGCACCGCCGCAAAGCTGAAGGCCCGGATCAGTGACGGCACCGCCGGCATGTCCGAAGAGGCCCGCGCCCGCGTGCTGCGCGCCCGGGCCGCGGCAATCTCGGCTCAGGCGCAGGTCGAAGCCCACGCCGCCGAAGCCGCACGGCAGGCACGTCAGACCGCCCGCAATCGTCCCCTGATGGTCGGCGCGCTGGCTCTGGCCGCTGGTGCGGCCCTGGCAGCTGCCCTGCCCCGCACCCAGACCGAGAACCGCGCGCTTGGCGGACACCGCGACCGGCTGATGGACGAAGCGGACCGCGTGTTCCGCGAAGAAAGCCGCAAGCTCAAGGCCGTCGCGCAGGCCGCCGTGGCCGAAACGCAGACCATCGCCAAAGAGGCGCTGGACAATGACGCGGCCACACCCAGCGCAGGTGACGCGGTCAAACGCGTGTCGCGCGCGGCCAAATCCGGGGCGTCAGTCAACTGAACGCCGCCCCTGCCCTTCACAGCCCCGCTGGTATAGTCCCGGCGGGGCTTTTTCTTTGTCCGCTGCAAAGTGCCCCTTGGCCCCTGCCCTGCTGCGCGCCTTGCATGTTCGGTTGCCTCTCTGCGCCCTGCCCTTTCGAACCGCGACGCAGAGACCGCCTATGGCGCCTCTCCTCCCCACCAGCGGCCTTGTCCAATCGAACGCCGCCTTAGTCCCCTGCGCACGCAAAAAGGGCCGGAGCGCGCAGCCCCAGCCCTGCCTGATTTCGTCTCTGTTTCGCCTCAGGTCGCTGCTTTGCCCAGCCTGTCCGCCTTGACCGCGTCGCGGTTGCCCATGCGCCGCTGCGGGCCCACCGTGGTGTCGCGGCGGGTCTGCGCTTCCATCTCGCTGTCCAGCTCGGCGCCCATCAGGATCACAAAGGCCGACAGCCACAGCCAGGTCAGCAGCACCACAACGCCGCCCAGGGTGCCGAATGTCTCGTTATAGGCCCCAAAGCTTTGAACGTACCACGCAAAGCCGACGGATCCCGCGACCCACACCACGCATGCGACCGCCGCGCCCGGCGTCAGCCAGCGCCACTTTGCCGGGTCCCGTGATGGCCCAAAGCGGTACAACAGTGTCACACCGCCGATCCCCAGCGCCAGCAGCGCCGGCCAGCGCAGCCAGTCGGCCAGCGTAGCCCAGACCCAGCCATCGCCCATCAGCGCCAGCGTTGCCGGCAGCGCCGCCGTGACTCCAAGCGCCAGCAAAATCCCGACAATCAGACCCAAAGTCAGCCCGATTACGGTGATCTTGTAGGCGAAAAAGCCGCGCTTTTCGGTCTCGTCATAGGCGATGTTCAGGCCGCGGATCAGGTTGTCGACCCCTTTCGACGCCGAATAAATCGCCAGCAGCAGGGCAATGATCGCAGCAAGGCCAAGCGCGCTGTCCGAACTGCCCGCCACTTCGTTCACCTGACCCGCGATGATGTCAGCCGCCTGATCGGGCATCAGGGCGGCCAGCGTATCGATCTGGTCCTGCAGCATCTGCGGGTTGACCACCAGGCCCCCGATGGCCACCATCGCGGTGATCAGCGGGAACAGGGCCAGAAGGCCGTAAAAGGCCACGCCTGCCGCCACCAGGCCCACATTGTCCTTGTCCATTTCTTCCTTCACGCGCCACAGGATGTCTTTCCATCCCTTGACGGGCAGTTCGGTTGGCGATGCCGCCTCGCGTCCTCGGGCCATGCCGGGTCCTCCTCTGATTTGGGGTCTGAGAGGGAAACATCCGGCTTGGGTTGCCGGTTCCCTGCCCGGCCGCAACCGCCCAGGTCAGACGATGTCGGTGGTGACCATCGGCAAAGCCTGCCCTTCTGCGCCGTGCAACGTGTCGTCGTGGCTGACCAGAAACCCGTCGCGGTTCTCTGGGCGGCTGACATCGTTGCGCGCGATCTGCGTTTGCCACAGCGGCTGCATCCGCGCCGGATCGCGCCAGTCGGGCGGCAGATCGCGCCGCCACCAATGCCGGGTGACCGCCCGCTGAAGCGTGTCGATCCGGTCTGGCGCGGTGATCTTCAGAGCGGCCTCTGTATCCCAGCGAAGCGACCGCCCGTTCAGATTGGCCGACCCGACCATCGCGACGTGACGGTCGACAATCAGAACCTTGTTGTGGACATAGATCATCGGCGAGCCTGCCCGCGTGCCATTGTCCTCTCGGGCCGCAAGGCGCGGCTGGACCGGCGTGGCGATGGTGGCGCGCGGGCCGAACCCCTGACGCAGGATCGACAGCGCCTCATGCTCGAGCGACAGGCCGTACCGCGTTTGCAGATCAAGGCTCTTTTGCGCCGGAAATCCCGCCTCTTCGGGCAAGGCAGGCAGGATCAGGATCAGCGACAGATCAGGCACCCTGCCCGCCGCCTCGGCCATCGCTTCGGCCATTACGCGCGACCGCATATACTGGGTTTCGACATAGACCAGATGCCGTGCCTTGCGCAGGGCCGACACGTGGAACTCTTCGATCTCGGACAGGAGAGTGCGCGGCGACAGAAACGGCAGCTTGAACCGCCGATCGACTGACAATGTGCGGTGGATATGCGTCAGACGCGGCGGCGGCTTTCGCCCCGAGATCACCGGCCCAAAGGTTTCCAGATGACAGCGCGCCTCGGCCACCGCCGGATCGTTCCGCACAATCACCTGCACATCCGACCATGTCTGCGCCGCCGGCTGATCGTGGTCGGGCGTGTCATAGCGGCGCGTGTTCAGATCCAGCCCGCCGATGTACAGCGTGCCCTCGTCGATCACCGCCAGCTTTTGGTGATGTGTCACAGGATGAAGCTGCGGCAGCGTCCGGGTTTCGCCCACCGCGCGCGCGCGTTTCAGGCTTTCGGGAAGAAAGGCAAGCCAGGGCACCATGCCGGGCGTGGCCGGATGCAGGGCCGCACGCACGCGGACATTGGCCTGCGCCACGCCAGCAGCCTCGGCCAGCGCCGCACCTTGCCGCACGCAAGCTTGTGTCAGCGCGTGCATCTCGGGCGCATAGACAGGATCAAAATCGCTGATCATCAGATCGAAGCTCACGCCGCGGGCGATCACATGCGCCAACAGGTCAAACCATGTCTCACCCACCTTGCGTGCGGCGTCGCTGACCAGTGGCGTGCGCATGTCGAAGACGCGAAACCCGGCGATGATCGAACGGCGCGCCTGCAGCACCGCGGTCTCAAACGCGGCATAGGCGCCATCTGCCGCAACAAAAACCTCAAAGTCCGGCTGTGTCATTGGCATTTTGTCCCGTCGTCCTGACTTGGAACGAACGCCAAGCGCTCTGGTTCCGCCCTGCCCTGCCTTTTGCCAACCGGATTTTGGTCAACATACTGTTTTTGCTGTATTAAACAGATTGTCAGCTGACAATTTCACCGATTTTCCAGTCTTTCGAGCAAAATCCCGGCCAGATCTGCGTTTTGGCTCATCGACGCAAGGTAGCCGGAGGGGTTTTCTATCTGGTCAGACAGCTCGAGCATGGCCAATACCGCGATGGCGGTGTCATGCTTTCCGTGTTTCCCCAGCAATCTTCGCAGGACGTCATCGCTCAGCCCGATCAGGGGCGCCACCTGCGTCGCTGAGTGGATCACATCCTGCCAATCGTGCAGAGACCCGGGCAGCCACGCTTTCCGCCTTGGGCACAACGCGTCCAGCCTTTGTGGTGTCAGCCGTCTTTGGGAAGATGTTTTTTTTCTGTGATCGGAGTCTATGTGCCGCTCATTTTGATCATCAGTGCCGCTCGTTTTTTTTGCGATGGCGCGTAGCCTGTCGCGGGTTTGGGTGATCCAGTTGTGCAGATCGTCAAGGCTGAGACAGCGGCGCAGAGCCCGGGCAAGATCGTCCAGAAAGGCGGCGTGATCCGTGGTCGTGGACTGGCGCAGTTCCTGCCGCAACGCCAGAAGCCGGGTGCGCAAAGCGGCGCGGGCCTCGGAGGCTTCGGCGGTGGCACGGGCGGCCTGCCGGATGCGCGCTGACAGACGCACAAGCGGCCCAAGGTCGAGACCAAAGGCAACCTCGTGCTCGCCCCTGCCCCGCCGAAAGCGTTTGCCATTGCTGCTGGCGTGGCGCGTGATCAGACCGGCCTTGACCAATGTTGCCAGGTGGCGGCGCAGCGTGCTGTCGGGCATCCCCCCCAGCCGGTCAGCCAGCGTGCGGTTCGAAGGATAGACGATCAGCTTGTCAGCCGTCACCGGCCAGTGGCGCGCCCGGTGAAAGCTGACCAGCGCGCGCAAAACGCCAAGCTGGCGGTGCGTGATCCCAAAGGCGCTGGCCGCCTGGCCAAGCGCGTCGATCAGCTGCCATTTGTCCACGGTTGCAGGCCCGCCGGCGGCACACGCCGACGCCTGCCCGAACGTCTGTTGGGCATGATAGGTCATAGTGATATGACGAGAGACAACAGCTTATCGCCCCCGCGCCATGGGCCGGAGTTGACAGAACAGGGTGCTGCGGGCTACTTCAAAGGTGCTAGCTAATGAAGGGCCTTCCGGACACCGTTTCGGGGGGCTTTTCTTTTTTCAGGCTGTCTGCTCGTGTCCTCCTGTTGTCTGGTTGCTGCTCAGGTCTTGTCCGCCCGGCTGGCTGTCCAGCGGTCGTACAATTCGATCAAAAGGGTGTCGGCCTCGGCGTTGATCCAGTCGGCAAAGCCGTCTTTTGCGGTCAGGTTCAGCGTCACGCCCTTGCGGGACCGGCGGATGTCTCCGATCACGCCGCCCTGCCCTGCCCTGATGGCGCGCGGCGGCGCGGCGGCGGGTGTCTTGCGTTTGCCTTCGGCAGCATCGCGCGCGCGGGCAAAGATGCGTTCGAACCGGTCGTCCGACGACAGCGGCGCGGCCTCGGGCCGGTCCAGAAAGGCAAAGGCGCGGTTGCGCGCACCCGGGGCGGCAATCAGCTTGACCAGCGCCAGCCAGCGGTCGCGGCCAATCCCCGGCGCAGGCCCGATCTTGCGCAGCGTTTCAAGCGGGACCGCCTGCCCCACTTTCAGCATCCGGCTGACCATCGGCAGGTCGATCGACAGCGCGGCGGCGATCGTGTCGCGGTCATAGCCTTCGGCCTCAAGCTGCGCGGCAAAGCTGGCCTTTTCGACAAAGCTCAGATCGCGGCGGGCGGTGTTTTCCTGGCCCTGCGCCATGACCAGCTCG
>JAHDCH010000208.1 GCA_020629995.1 Pseudaestuariivita sp.
GGCTGGGTGATCTTCGAATACGACGGCCATGGCCCTGTCACCTTGCGCGCGGGCTCTTCCGTGCTCCAGCCCCCCGGCATCATCCACCGCGAAGTGCGCCATTCCGATGACATGGAGCTGATCGAAATCACCTCTCCGGCCGATTTCGTCACCCATCCCGAAGAGGCGCCCCAATGAGCGTCCGGTCCTGTCTTCTTCTGGCCTCAAATATCCCGGGGGTGGCGTCGAAAGCCGTAGGGTTTCGACGTCGGGGGCTGGCCCCCGATCCGGCGGCCTCCGCATGAGCCGCGGCTGGCATATCCTGCGCGCTGGCAGCCGCACCACTCTGGCCCGACGGCTGCCCGTGCGCATGGACCTTGCGGCCGACACGCGCCTGCCGCTTCTGCGCCCCGTGCCTCTGGCGCATATGATCCGGCAGGATCTTTGGCGACTTTTGCGCGATGTGCGGGGGTTCTCTCCCGTTGTGGTGGTGGACAAGGGCCCCGAGGATATGCTGGTATCGGCAGGCGGACGGATCGAGGGGGGGCGCGCCACCGCAGAGCTGACCTCCCGTGTGTGTGCCTTGTTGTCCGATCCTGCCCTGCGGGCGCGCTGGACACGGTGCGCGACATGAGCTGCGATATGCGAACAACGGTCTGGTCTTGCGCCATCGGCCGTGCGGCCCCGGCAGGAGGAGCCCGAGCGATCGGGTGCCGGGGCCTGTTCGCCGCGCTCTGCCTTCTCGCGGGCTCCGCTTGGGCGGACGACAGCGATACCGCTCCGATCTTTGTGCCCTCGGGGCAATTCATCACCTTTCAGGAATTTGTCTCGGACGCCGCGGGCGAGGGGCTGATGTACCGGTTCCGCTTTGTGGCGCCCGATATTTCGCCTGCCGGCAAGGGGCTGACCTTTGTCGAGGTCGAAGGCGACATGCAGCACCTGTGCCAGTTCTATGCCGTGCCAAAACTGTCCGAAGTGGGGCCGCAGCCGCGCCAGATCGTCATCTCTCTGGCTGACCGGCCCGTGGACTTTGCCGAAACCGATGCATCGGTGACACAGTTCTTCGAAGCCTATGCGCTGCGCGACGGGCTCTGCATCTGGGAGCTTTATTGATGCAAACACAATATCTTGCGATGTGCTCTTCATGTCCGGGCCCGATTGCGGCTTTGCGGTCACAAACGGCCCGCGCCGGGGTGGCCGCATATCTTTTCCACAGGCCTTCCGCTATGGTTGAACCCGGATCCTCCCCAGGGATCTTAACCTCTAAGCAGGCTGTGCGGCGGCGTCTCGTGCCAATGCGGGCCTGTAAAATTGACAGGAGTCAGGGATGTCGAAGAGCATCAAACTGCTGGTCGCATTTGGCCTCGTGGCCGGGGTTGCGGCTTGTGCATCGGGCAATGACGTCGAAGAAATCGTTGTTGTCGATCCCGAGCCGATCTCGGTCGAGCCCGTGTATACCGGCAAATTCAAGTAAGACTTCGGGGCGGGCCCTTCGGCCCGTCCCGCTTTCGCGAACCCCTGCATGGCGGTGGCTGCCATGCTGAAACATCGCGGGTTCCCCGGCCGGCTTCCCGGCACCGATTTCCAGTTCACCCTGCGCCGCGCCAATCCCAAGGGCGCCACGCCGATCATCCGGCGCGACCGCTTTGCCGACCGCAAACCGGCGGACAAACGCGCCGATGCGGCCTTTGTCTCGGCGCTTTATGCGCAGTTCGGCGATCAGCCGTTCGAACGTGGCAACCTCGATGCCGGGCGGCTCAGCTGGCTGTTCGGCCGCGAGGTTCTTCCCGCCACCGATCCATTTGACCCCGCCGATTACGAGGCTCTTCTGGTGCTGGACGAAACGGCCGCGCGTGCCGCCTTCCCCGAGGCGTTCAACGGGACGTGGTGGGCGTGATGTTGCGCATGTCATATCAACTTGGGCGGGAAATGGCCGCTTTTTGCACGGCCGGCGCGCCGCGCTTGCCGGTATGTGCCCTGGCGGACCAAGGTGCTGATACGCGGGACGCAGACGTGCTGTGTTCTGAGCATCGAGCGCCCCGCGACCCTTCCCCTGACCGCCGGTCTGGCCCGTTCCCGGCCAGGCCGGCGCCTTTCTTCACGGGGGTGGCGGTGGAACCTGCGGCCCGGTCGCGCGTTGTGCTGTCAGCCCAACCCAAGAACGGAATTCCGACATGCTTCGCATCGCAGCTCTCACCCTGTCCCTCACCGCGCTTGCCGCTTGCACCGGCACGGATGGCCAGCGCGCCGCGGCTGGCGCGTTCACCGGCGCAACCGCCGCGCTTGTGCTTGACCGCGACCCGGTCACCGGCGCGGCTCTCGGCGCGGCCGCTGGCGCGCTCTGCGATGACGCGGGCGTCTGCGAAGACCGCTAACCCCGCCCAAACCCCTTTCGGCGCACCCCGCGCCTGTGGCCCTGTTCCGGCTTTGCCGGGGCAGGGCTTTTTGCATTTGACGGCTCATGTAAGGACGCAAAGATGTTCAAGAAAATCCTGATCGCCAACCGCGGCGAAATCGCCTGCCGGGTCATCAAGACCGCGCGCCGCATGGGCATTGCCACCGTCGCCGTCTACTCGGATGCCGACGCTCAGGCGCTGCATGTCCAGATGGCGGACGAGGCCGTGCATATCGGCCCCGCGCCCGCCAACCAATCCTACATCGTGATCGACAAGATCATGGATGCCATCCGCCAGACCGGCGCCGAAGCCGTCCACCCCGGCTATGGTTTCCTCAGCGAAAACAAGCTTTTCGCCGAAGCGCTGGAAAAAGAGGGCGTCGCCTTTATCGGCCCGCCCGCCAGCGCGATCGAATCCATGGGCGACAAGATCACGTCCAAGAAAATCGCGCAGGAGGCCGGCGTCAGCACCGTCCCCGGCTACATGGGCCTGATCGAGGACGCCGATGAGGCGGTCAAAATCTCGAACGACATCGGCTATCCGGTGATGATCAAGGCCAGCGCGGGCGGCGGCGGCAAGGGCATGCGCATCGCGTGGAACGACACCGAGGCGCGCGAGGGCTTTCAATCGTCCAAGAACGAGGCGGCCAACTCCTTTGGCGACGACCGCATCTTTATCGAGAAATTTGTCACCCAGCCGCGCCACATCGAAATTCAGGTGCTGGCCGATGGCCATGGCAACACGGTCTACCTGAACGAACGCGAATGCTCGATCCAGCGCCGGAACCAGAAGGTGATCGAAGAGGCGCCGTCGCCCTTCCTCGATGAAGCGACCCGCGCCGCGATGGGCAAGCAATCGTGCGATCTGGCCGCCGCCGTCGGCTACACCAGCGCCGGCACGGTGGAATTCATCGTGGACGGGGATCGCAACTTCTATTTCCTCGAGATGAACACCCGCCTGCAGGTCGAACACCCGGTGACCGAGCTGATCACCGGCGTCGATCTGGTCGAACAGATGATCCGCGTCGCCTATGGCGAAAAGCTGTCGCTGACCCAGAAGGACGTCAAGATCAACGGCTGGGCCATCGAAAGCCGCCTCTATGCCGAGGACCCGTATCGCAACTTCCTGCCCTCCATCGGCCGTCTGACCCGCTATCGCCCGCCCGCCGAGGTGGCGGACGGCCCCCGCGTCGTGCGCAACGACACCGGCGTCTACGAGGGCGGCGAAATCTCGATGTATTACGACCCGATGATCGCCAAGCTCTGCACATGGGGCGAAAGCCGCGCCGAGGCGATTGACGGCATGCGCGACGCGCTGGATGCGTTCGAGGTTGAAGGGATCGGCCACAACCTGCCGTTCTGTTCGGCGGTGATGGACCACCCCCGCTTTGTCTCGGGCGAGATCACGACCGCCTTCATCGAAGAGGAATATCCCGAAGGATTCGAAGGCGTTACGCTTGATGACGCCACCCTGCGCCGGGTCGCGGCCGCAGCGGCGGCCATGCACCGCGTGGCCGAAATCCGCCGCACCCGCGTCTCGGGGCGGATGGACAACCATGAACGCCACGTGGGCACCGATTGGGTTGTGTCGGCGCAAGGCACCTCGTTCCCGGTGACCATCGCCGCCGACCGTGACGGATCCACCGTGACGTTCGAGGATGGCGCGGCGATCCGCGTGGCCAGCGACTGGACCCCGGGGGACCAGCTGGCGCGGATCGATGCCGATGGCGCGCCCCTGACGCTCAAGGTCGGCAAGATCACCCAAGGCTTCCGCATCCGCCTGCGCGGCGCGGATATCAAGGTGCACGTCCGCTCGCCCCGCCAGGCCGAGCTGGCCGCGCTGATGCCCGAAAAGCTGCCCCCCGACACGTCCAAGCTGCTGCTCTGCCCCATGCCCGGCCTGATCGTGAAGGTCGATGTGGCCGTGGGGGATGAAGTGCAGGAAGGCCAGGCGCTCTGCACCGTCGAGGCGATGAAGATGGAAAACATCCTGCGCGCCGAACGCCGCGCCACCGTGACCAAGATCAACGCCGCCGCCGGCGACAGCCTTGCCGTGGATGACGTCATCATGGAGTTCGAGTGATCCGGTGACCCGTCCCGCGGTGCATATCCCGGCCTTGTGCCGTGGCGTGGCTGGCCTTGTGCCGCGGGCCGCCGCAGGGGCCTTTGCGCGGGCAGGGGGGCTTTTGCCGATCCTCTTCCCCCTCGGCGGGCTGGTCCTGCGCCGCTATGATCGCGCCCGTCATTTGATGAGTGAGGCTGTGTGATGGAAGAGATCAAGGCGTATTGGGATCAGGCACTTGGGCTGTTGCCCGAAGGCGTATCTCCCAATCTGGTGATTGCGGCGGTGATGGTGCTGCTGATCGTGTGGGTCTGGCTGCGGCGGCCCACGGCGCGGGCGGCTTTGCAGGTGATCGCGCGGCTGGTGCTGACGATCATGCTGCCGCTGTTCATTGTTCTGGGGGTGGCTCTGTTTGCTCTGGCCACGGTTGCGCCTCTGGACACCTCGCTGTGGCAGATCGTGGCCGGTGTGGCGCTGGCGGGCATGTTCTGGCTGGTGCCGCAGGTGGATGCCGCTCGGGCCCGTACCGACGAGGCGCGCCGCCTGCTGCGCGTCTTTCATGCCGAGATCGCAACCTTTGCCGCCGCCTCCGGCACGGATGAGGCGCTGGGCGAATATGGTCGCCAGATGATCGAGATCATGCAATCCAACCCCGGCTTTGCCCCTCTGGTGCCCCGGATGTCGGCCCCTCCGGTCTTTGCCGCCATGGCGCCGCGCCTTGCCGACCTGCCCGCCGCGCCCGCCGCCGCCATCGCGGCCTTCTACACGCAAGAGGCGGCTCTGCGCGGCTATGTGGACGCGATGAAAGACCCCGCGACCCAGCAGCTGGCCGGTGAGCGGCGCGTGAACCTCTACCGCGACTACATCA
>JAHDCH010000209.1:0-3450 GCA_020629995.1 Pseudaestuariivita sp.
GGACCATGAGCGAAGAGGCCAAGGCCCTCACCAAATCGCTGATCCACCGCTTTGCCCCCGGTGCCAATTATCGCCCCGGTGTCGCCTACCTGGACTGGGATGCGCGCGATGTTGCCGCCACCCATGCCGAAGCCGACCACCTGCGCGCCACCTATGGCTATGACCAGATCGAAGCTCTGGACCGGGCCGCCGCCCGCGATCTTGTCCGGTCCGAGGCCTACCACGGCGGCTACCTCGACCATGGCGCCGGCCATATCCACCCTCTTGCCTACGCTCTGGGCCTCGCCCGGGCCGCCCGCGCCGCCGGGGTCCGTATCCATGAGCGCTCCCATGTCCACTCGATCACCCCCGGCAGCCCCGTCCGCGTGGCCACCGGCTCGGGTCATGTTCTGGCCGATCATGTGATCCTGGCAACCAATGGCTATTCCGCTCTGGATCGCCGGGTGCGTGCCCGGGTCATGCCGATCAACAACTTCATTGCCGCGACCGAACCTCTGGACGATCCCTCCGCTCTGATCTCGCGCGATGTGGCCGTGGCCGACAGCAAATTCGTGGTGAACTACTTTCGCATGTCCGAAGGCCGGCTGCTGTTCGGCGGCGGCGAAAGCTATGGCTACCGCTTTCCGCGCGATCTGGACGCGACGGTGCGCAAACCGATGGCCCAGGTCTTTCCCCAGATCGCCGATATTCCCTTTGCCCATGTCTGGGGCGGCACTCTTGCCATCACCGCGCAGCGCTTGCCCTTTGTCGCGCGGCTGGCGCCCAACATGTATTCGGCCAGCGGCTATTCCGGGCACGGCGTTGCTCTTGCGGGCCTCGCGGGCAAGGTCCTGGCGGACGCGGCCCAGGGCACCGCCGGTCAGTTCGATCTTCTCTCCCGCCTGCCCGCCTCGCCCTTCCCCGGCGGCGGCCTTGCGCGCACGCCCCTGCTGGCTCTGGCGATGACATGGTTCGCGACGCGCGACCGGCTGGGCCTGTGACCGGCGCGAGGCGCGCCATCCGGCGCGAAGAGCCTTGCGCTTGGCAGCATTAACTTTTAGAAAAACCGAAAGCCGCTTTCGGAGTTTCTGAAATGACTGTCCTGCCCGACACGCACCATGCCGAAGCCATCCCCGATGAGGCCCGCGCCGAGATTGACCGCCTTCTGACCTCGGGCGACCTGTTTCGCTACACCGCGCCGCAGGATGCTCCCGTGGCTCTGCTCGAGGCGGAATTTGCCGATCTGATGGGCTGCAAATATGCGCTTGCCGTGGCGTCCTGCTCGGCGGCGCTGTTCCTGTCGATGAAAGCTCTGGGGCTTGCCCCCGGCGCGCGTGTGCTGATCCCCGCCTTCACCTTTGCCGCCGTGCCTTCGGCGGTGGTCCACGCCGACTGCGTGCCCGTCCTGTGCGAAGTGGGTGAGAATTATCGCATCGATCTCAACGACTTCCACGCCAAAGCTGCGAGCGTTGACGCCATCCTCATCAGCCATATGCGGGGCCACACCTCGGACATGGATGCCATCCTTGCGGCGGCCGAAACCCATGGCATCCCGGTGATCGAAGACGCGGCCCATTCTCTGGGCACCACCTGGCACGGGCGCAAGATCGGCACTCTGGGCCGCGTGGGCTGCTTTTCGTTCCAGTCCTACAAGATGATCAACGCCGGCGAAGGCGGGATTCTTGTGACCGACGATGCGGATTTGGCCGCGCGCGCGGTCATCATGTCAGGCGCGTACGAGCACAACTGGAAAAAGCACCCCGTCCTGGCCGAACCCTTTGCCCGCTGGCAAAACCGGCTGCCGCTTTACAACACGCGCCTGTCCAACCTGTCGGCCGCCGTGATCCGCCCTCAACTGCCGCACCTTGCGCGCCGTATGAGCGATGGGCGCGCCAATCACGACCATGTTGCGGCGCGGCTGAACGTCTGCCCCTGGATCACCGTGCCTGCGCCCCTGCCGGGCGAAGAGCGTGCGCCCGACAGCATCCAGTTCAACCTCACCGGCATGTCCGACGCCGAGGTTCAGGCCTTTGTCGCCCAGACCGACGCCGCGGGAATGAAGGTTCAGGTCTTTGGACTGTCGACCGACAATGCGCGCGCCTTCTGGAACTGGCAGTTCCTGGGCGATCTGCCCGATCTGCCGCGCACCCGTGCGATGCTTGCGCGGGCCTGCGACCTGCGGCTGCCTGCCCGTCTCAGCCGTGCCGAATGTGATGCGATCGCCGATATGGTGCTCGACGCGGCGCGCCGCGTGATGCAGCCTCAGGCCGCCTGAGCCCCCACCGACAGGTCCAGGTGATCGGCCATCCAGCCGTGCCGCGCCAGCGATGGCGCGATGATGTCACGTGCAATGATCTGGCGCAGCTCGGCCGCCACCCGGGCGGGCATGTCCTGCAGGATGCCACTTCGCGCGATAAGTGAAATGTCGCGCGCAAGCGGCTGGAATGGCAGCGGAAAGATGTCCAGCTGATCGGCGAACCTTGCAGCGCGCCCCACCGCCAGCGGCGTCAGGATCGTCCAGCCCGCACCCGACCCCACCAGCGCCAGAATGGCGTGATAGCTGTCCAGCTCGAACCGGCGGGTGACGCGCAGGTTCTGCCGCGCCAGATGCGCCTCGATCTGCCGGCCCATGTGGTGCCGCGACGTGTATTGCACCAGCGGCATGCGCGCCAACTGGGCCATCATGTCGCCGTTCAGGTTCAGCATGCCCCGCGGTGCGGCGCCCACGTATCGCTCGGTCAGCAGCGGGTGCACCTCCATCCACGCGGCCTCTCCGCCCATCTCGGCGGCCACGATCACGTCCAGCGCCCTCGCGTCCAGCTGACCGTGCAGAACATGGCTTGCGCCGGTTTCCAGCAGAAACTGACAGCCCCCCAGCTCCTGCGCCATATAGCCCAGCAGGTGGGGCGTCACATCCGCCTCGAAATCCTCGATCATCCCCAGCCGGAACCGCGTCAGCGACGACAGGTCCGCCATGCCCAGCTCGGCCTGCGCCTGCGCCGCCTCGTTCAGGATCGCCTGCGCGCGGCGGCGAAACATCTCGCCCGCCGGGGTCAGCGTCATGGGCCGTTCGGACCGGTTCATCAGCGATGTGCCGATGGCCTCTTCCAGGTTGGTCATCTGCTGCGACACCGCCGACACGCTGGCCCCCAGCCGCCGTGCCGCGACCGAAATCGAGCGTTCCTCGGCGCAGGCCACGAACACTTCGATCCCCCAGAGGGTGATCTTTCGTGGCGAGCCCGCCATCGCCTATTTGCCCATGCGCGACAGCTTGTCCTGCAGATCCGCCAGCTGGGCCTTGATGTCATCAAGGTCCTCGCCCTTCTGGGCTTCGGGCTTGGCTGCTCCGCCGCCCGGCGCTGTCCAGCCCGCGCCCATGCCGCCGGTCATCGCCTTCATGAACGCCTCTTGCTGGGCCTTCATCGCCTCGAACCCGGGCATCGAGGCCATCGGGTTCATCGCGCCCATGTT
>JAHDCH010000209.1:3550-5283 GCA_020629995.1 Pseudaestuariivita sp.
CCTTCATCGCCTCGAACCCGGGCATCGAGGCCATCGGGTTCATCGCGCCCATGTTTTCCAGCATCTTGGACTGCCCGTCGCGCAGCATGTCGAACGACATCTGCAAAAATTCGGGCACCACGGTCGAAGCCTGATTGGTATAGCTGCGCACCAGATCGGTCAGCACGTTGATCGGCAGGACATTCTCGCCCCGGCTTTCGTGTTCGGCGATGATTTGCAGCAGGTACTGGCGGGTCAGGTCGTCGCCGGACTTGAGATCGACAATCTGCACCTCGCGGCCATCGCGGATGAACCCCGCGATATCTTCAAGCGTGACGTAATCGCTGGTCTCGGTGTTATAGAGCCTGCGGCTCGCGTAACGCTTGATCAAAAGCGGCTCGGCCATCAGCGCTCTCTCCCCAAAATGCTGCGGTGAAGCAAAGCCTATGCCACCGCTGCACAAAAAGAAAGCCTCACATCGCCCGCCTCATGCGCAACAAAAAAAGCAGGCCGCGCGGGCCTGCTTTTCCGGATCCTCGCCGCCCGGGAGGAGGCGGCGGGTCACATCAATTGCGCCTTACTTGGCCGCTGCGGTCGCCTTCTTGGCGGCTGCGGTCATGTCGTCGGTCGCTTTTTTCATCGCTTTGGTGGTGTCTTCCGCGATGTCCTTGCCGGCCGACATCATCAGCTCGACGGTGTCCATCTGGACCTTTTTGGCGATCTCGGCGAAAGCGGCCATGTTTTCGGCGGCGGTTTCGGCCTGCGCCGACGCGAAATCGGTCATCGCCTTGGCGTAGTCAGCCGGCTCGGCTTTGACTTTGGCCATGTCGCCCATCTTCGAGATGGTCTCTTTGGTCCATTTGGCCGACAGGTCAGCCGATTTTTCAGCCGCGGTCAGGGTGATGGCCGAGAGCTTCTCGTTCATCGACGCGGTGTTCTTGAACGCTTCTTCCATCGCCGCGGTGTCCACGGGGAATGCGCCCATCATGTCTTTCAGGATGGTGGTCATGTCTTGTGCCTTGGCAGCCATCGGTCAATCCTTTCAATGTCCCGGGCGGATCGTCCGCCGTTTCTGCTTCTGCAGCCTACCTACATGCTGCAGCGCGGCATTTCAAGCTCTTTCTGCGCTGCAGCATCAATTTTGGGCGTTATTTTGCTGGAGATTCCGCAAAATGATGCAGTTGCAGCATTATTCGCAGATCAGGCCGCATCCGCCGCCTTGATGCGCACATACCCGCCCGGCGCCGGGCCAAGGCTGGGGTGCTCGGGGCCGCCGGGGTCGCGTGCGGGCACCATCTTGCCCGACCGCGGCTTCAGCCAGGCTTCCCACCGGGGCCACCAGCTGCCTTCGTGGAAATCCGCGCCCGCCTGCCACTCGTCCTGGTCCAGGCTCAGGTCCTCGTTTGTATAATGCCCGTACTTTTTCTTGCTGGGCGGGTTCACGATGCCCGCGATATGGCCCGATTGCGACAACACGAACGTGCGGTCATCCGACCCGAACTTTTGCAGCCCCGCATAGACCGACCGCCACGCGGCGATATGGTCGGTCTCGCACGCGACCGACATCACCGGCAGCGTGACATCCTTCAGGCGCACCGTTTCGCCCAGGATGTCCATTCCTTCGCCCACAAAGGTGTTCTCGCGGCACAATTGATCCAGGTACTGCATCACCATGCTCGCAGGCAGGTTCGCCCCGTCCCCGTTCCAGTACAGCAGGTCAAACGCCGGCGGCGCCTCGCCCATCATGTAGCTCT
>JAHDCH010000210.1:0-2836 GCA_020629995.1 Pseudaestuariivita sp.
TGAAACTTGGCGCGTTCGACCGAACCGGGGTTCGCCTCGAGCGTGATTTCCAGATCATTTGCCGGGGTCCAATGATCGGTGGCGGCGTCGATCACGGCGGCCACGGTACCGGGGTCCATCAGGCTGGGCGTGCCGCCGCCAAAGAAGATCGAATTCAGGACACGAGGCCCAATTTCGTCTCTAACACGCCTTAACTCGCTCAAATACGCGGCGCGCCAGCGATCCTGATCGATGAAAGACGCAACGTGAGAGTTGAAGTCGCAATAGGGGCATTTGGCCTCGCAGAACGGCCAATGGACGTAGAGGCCAAAGCCGCCGTTCTGCCAGTCTTCAGCCAAAGCAGCCCGCAATCAGCAGCTCGAACGCGCGGGCGCGGTGGCTGATCTTGTTCTTTTCCCAGCGGTCCATTTCGCCAAAGGTGATGTCGTGGCCTTGGGGGACAAAGATCGGATCGTATCCGTGACCTTGTTCGCCGCGCATTGGCCAGACCACCTGGCCGGGCATCACACCGGGGAACACTTCGTCATGTCCATCCGGCCAGGCCAGAACCAGCGTGCAGCAGAACCGCGCGGTGCGGGGGTGCGGTGCGTTCGCGGCTTCGAGCATGTCGTGCGTTTTGCGCATCGCCATGACAAAGTCGCGCCCGTTTGGCGTTTCGGCCCAGTCGGCAGTGTAGACGCCGGGCGCATTGTTTAGCGCGTCAATTTCGATCCCGCTGTCGTCGGACAGGGCAGGCAGGCCGGTTGCCTTGGCCGCGGCATGCGCCTTGATCCGTGCATTTTGCACAAATGTCGTGCCGTCCTCGATAGGTTCCGGCAATCCAAACTCGGCAGCCCCTTTGACGGTGACGCCGTGCGGCTGGAACAGATGCGCCATCTCTTCCAGCTTGCCTTTGTTGTGGCTGGCAACCAGCAAGGTGTCGCCGTCAAAGCGGCGCGTCATGCGGTGGCAGCCTTTTGCGCCGCGACCAGCTCACCCGTGCCTTTTTCAGCGAGGTCCATCAGCTGGGTCATCTGATCGCGCGAGAAGGTCGCGCCTTCGGCCGACATCTGCACTTCGATCAGCTGGCCCGCGCCGGTGAGGATAAAGTTGCCGTCCACGCCTGCTTCGCTGTCTTCGGGATAGTCGAGGTCCAGAACAGGCTGACCGGCATAGATGCCGCAGGACACAGCAGCGACATGATCGACCAGTGGATCCGTCACGATTGCACCGCTTTTCAGCAGCTTGTTCACCGCCAGACGCAGGGCAACCCAACCGCCAGTGATCGAGGCACAGCGGGTGCCGCCATCGGCCTGGATCACGTCGCAGTCCACGGTGATCTGACGTTCGCCCAAAGCATTGCGATCCACGCCAGCGCGCAGGGCCCGGCCGATCAGGCGCTGGATTTCCACGGTGCGTCCGCCTTGCTTGCCCGCCGACGCCTCGCGCCGCATCCGCGTGTTGGTTGACCGGGGCAGCATCCCGTATTCCGCCGTCACCCAGCCCTGGCCCGAGCCTTTGATGAACGGCGGCACACGCTCTTCCAGAGTGGCGGTGCACAGAACATGCGTGTCGCCCATGCGAATCATGCACGAGCCTTCGGCGTGTTTGGTCACATTGGTTTCAATTGTAACAGAACGCATCTCGTTCAGCTGACGGCCAGATGGGCGCATGGGGTCTCTCCTATGGGGCTTGGCGCGTGGGATACCGCCGGGCGGGGCGGAATGGCAAGGCTGATTGACCTTTGCCCGGCCCGGTCCCATCTTTTGCACCGGTTGGAGAGGCGCATGAGCGAACAGGCGGACATTCTGAAGGATATGACCACGCGGTCGCGCGAGGTGTTTCGCCGTGTGGTCGAGGGGTATCTGGACACGGGCGGGCCGGTTGGGTCGCGCACCTTGACCCGCACGATGGACGAAAAGGTCAGTGCTGCAACAATCCGCAATGTGATGCAGGATCTGGAATACCTTGGCCTTCTGGACAGCCCGCATGTCAGCGCTGGGCGTATTCCGACGGAACGTGGCTTGCGTCTTTTCGTGGATGGCCTTCTGGAAACGGGTGATCTGGGCGCGGACGAACGGCAGCGGATCGAAACATCGGTCAGTTCCAATTCGCAGGATGTCAGCGATGTGCTGGATCAGGTGGGTCAGGCGCTGTCGGGCATGACGCAGGGCGCGTCGCTGGTGCTGGCGCCAAAACGCGAGGCGCCGATCAAGCATGTCGAATTTGTCAGTCTTGGCCCTGACCGCGCGCTGGTGGTTCTGGTGTTTGCCGATGGCACGGTTGAAAACCGCGTCTTTGCACCGCCGCCGGGGCAGACGCCGTCGTCGATGCGAGAGGCGGCGAATTTTCTCAACGCGCTGATGGAGGGCAAAACCCTCAGCGACCTGCGCCGCGTGATGGAGACCGAGATCGCCAGTCGCCGACAAGAGATCGACGTGCTCGCGCAACAGCTGATCGATTCGGGGATGGCCGTCTGGCAAAGCGATGCCGAGGATACCGACCGCCTGATCGTGCGCGGACGCGCCAACCTGCTGGACGACGAAGGCGATCTGGAACGGATTCGATCCTTATTCGATGATCTGGAACGCAAGCGCGACATCGCCAAGTTTCTGGAGCTGACCGATGAAGGCGACGGGGTGCGCATTTTCATTGGGTCCGAGAACAAACTTTTCTCACTTTCGGGTTCCTCTTTGGTGGTGTCTCCTTATATGAACGCGGACCGTAGGATTATCGGTGCCGTGGGTGTGATTGGCCCGACGCGTTTGAATTACGGACGCATCGTGCCCATCGTCGATTACACGGCCCAACTGGTCGGGCGCATGGTGTCGGACCGGAGTTAGAGGTGGAGCATGGC
>JAHDCH010000210.1:2936-5256 GCA_020629995.1 Pseudaestuariivita sp.
GTGTCGGGATCGAGCGCTTTCAGCATGTCATCGGCGGCCGACGTTTGCACCGTCACGGGGGCAGGCGGAGGTGTGGCTGAAAACAGCGGCAGATCGTCGATCAGCGCTTTGGGTTTGCTGCCGCCTTCACGCTCGCCGGCTTCCAACGCGTCCAGCACAACGCGGGCCCGTTCGACCACGGCGGCGGGCAGACCGGCCAGCTTGGCGACCTGTACCCCATATGACCGATCGGCGGCACCTTTGCGCACCTCGTGCAGAAAGATGACGTCGCCTTCCCATTCCTTGACCGCGACGGTGGCGTTTTCAACGCCGGGCAGCTTGTCGGCCAGAGCGGTCAGTTCGTGGTAGTGGGTCGCAAACAACGCGCGGCACCGGTTGCCGTCGTGCAGATGTTCGAGGGTGGCCCAGGCGATGGACAGGCCATCATAGGTCGCCGTACCGCGCCCGATTTCATCGAGGATCACCAGCGCGTTTTCGTCGGCCTGATTCAGGATCGCCGCCGTTTCGACCATCTCGACCATAAAGGTCGACCGCCCCCGGGCCAGATCGTCGGATGCCCCCACGCGGCTGAACAGCTGGCTGACCACACCTAGATCGGCCCGCGCGGCGGGAACATAGCTGCCCATCTGGGCCAGCAGCGCGATCAGCGCGTTTTGCCGCAGAAAGGTCGATTTACCCGCCATGTTTGGCCCGGTCAGCAACCAGACCGCTCCGGTGTCTTCGTCCGGCAGGGCGCAGCCGTTGGCGATGAACGCGGCGCCGGATTGCTGGCGCAGGGCGGCTTCGACAACGGGATGGCGGCCGCCTTCGATCACAAACCGGCGCGAGTCGTCCAGCCGTGGACGGGTCCAATCCTCGGCCCGGGCCAGATCAGCCAGCGCGGCGGTCACGTCGAATTCGGCAAGCGCCGCGGCGGTTTGTCCAAGCTCTCCTGCGGCCTCTAGAATGGCCTGTTTCAAGGTGGAATAGAGCCGCATTTCGATCTCAAGCGCATGGGCGCCGGCATTGAGGATCTTGGTCTCCATCTCGCTGAGAGGGACGGTGGTGAATCGCACCTGATTGGCGGTTGTCTGGCGATGGATGAACGTATCGCTCAGCGGGTCGGACAGCATTTTGTCCGCATGGGTCGCGGTGGTTTCGACGAAATAGCCCAGCACATTGTTGTGCTTGATCTTGAGAGACGTAATGCCCGTTAGATCGCGATACTCTGCCTCCATCCCGGCGATCACGCCGCGCCCTTCGTCGCGCAGGGTTCGCGCTTCGTCCAGCTCAGGGTCATGGCCTGACGCGATGAACCCGCCATCTCGAGCCAGCAGCGGAGGTTCGGCCACCAGCGCATCACCCAGAAAGCCAATCAAGGCGTCATGGCCCGTCAGCTGGGCCACTTGATCAGACAGCGCGCTGGGCAATTCGGCACCGCTGCACATGCCGCCGATCACTTCGGCCTGCTCCAACGCGGTGCGGATCGCGGTCATGTCGCGTGGCCCGCCCCGATCCAGCGAAAGGCGCGACAGCGCGCGATCAAGGTCGGGCACCTTGCGCAAGGCGCTGCGCAGGTCGGCGCAAAAGGCATCCTTGGTCACCAGAGCCTCGACGGCGTCCAGTCGCGCGTTGATCGTGCCCAGCGACCGGGACGGTGAGGACAGGCGCTGTTCGAGCAGCCGGCCGCCCCCAGACGTCACCGTCCGGTCAATGGTAGCCAGCAGCGATCCGGCACGGCCACCTGACAAAGATTGAACGAGTTCCAGATTGCGCCGCGTTGCCGCGTCGATCTGCATAAAGGCAGTGCCCGATTGCCGGACCGGCGCGCGCAGCAGCGGCATCTGCCCCTTTTGCGTGATCTCGATATAGTCGACCAGCGCGCCCATCGCCGACAATTCGCAGCGCGTGAAGGTGCCGAACCCATCCAGCGATCCGACCCCCAACGCGTCACACAACCGTCCTGGCGCGGCAGAGCTGTCAAAGGCCGCGCGGCTGTGCAGCGTGCAAGAGGCGCCGCCTTCCTCGACCAGATCCTGAACGTCCAGCGGGATGTCCTGGGGCAGAACCACCTCGGCAGGACGCAGGCGCGCCAGCTCGGGGCCCAGTTCAACCGGGGCAACGGGCTGAACGCTGAACGCGCCGGTCGAAATGTCGACCCAGGCCAGCGCAGCCTCGCCCCGGATCGCGGCATAGGCGGCAAGGTAGTTGTGGCGGCGCGGTTCCAGCAGGGTGTCTTCGGTCAGCGTGCCGGGTGTGACGAGACGTACTACGCCGCGTTTGACGACTGCCTTGTAGCCGCGCTTTTTCGCTTCGGCGGGGCTTTCCATCTGTTCGCAGA
>JAHDCH010000211.1 GCA_020629995.1 Pseudaestuariivita sp.
TTTCATCGGCCATGACGCCGCAGCAGGGGCATTCGAGGGTCAGCATGAGGCGTCTTTCCACGCGAAAAGGGCGGGCACCGGGAGGCACCCGCCAAGGAAGAGGTCGGTAGGGGTGGTGGGCCTAGTCGGCGGGCACAGCCGGAGCGGCCGGCTGGGCGGGAGCGCTTTCGATCGCCGGGGGAGCGGCGCCGGTCGGCGCGCTCGGCCCCGAGACGGCCAGCGCGGTGACCAGCACGACGAGAAGCAAAAGCGCCCCGCCGATGAGCCAGCCTGCGCCGGACGTGCCGCCCGAGCGCGAGAAGTTTGCGTTGTCTGCCATTGTCTGTCCTCCTGTTGAGAGGAGGTCAGGATGACGGGTTCAGGGCCCATGGGAATATGAGCGGAAATCCCCGGTGGGTTTGGGCGGAATCCACGCATCGTGGCCGTAGACGATGCGCGGGTCTTGGCCAATGCAGACTTGCAACGGCCCGCACTGACCGCCATGTCCTCGCTATGGAAGTATTCTTCGCGCTGCTTTTGCTCTTTGGTCCAAAGCTCGTGGGCTCTCTTTGGAACTGGTTTGGCACAAATTATTTGGACAAGACTGTCCCGCCAAAAGCACCGCAACGTCCAAAGCTCAGCGCAGCTGAGGAGGACGCGAAGCGCAAGGCGATGCTTCGGAAGTGGTTGAACGAACACAAAGGCCACTAGTGCGCCACCCCCGCAGCAACGCTTTCATCAATGAACCGCCCTTCGACAAATCGGTCCAGACCGAACTCGTCGGTCAGCGGCGAATATCCCTTCGCCATCAGCTCGGCAAAGCCCCAGCCCGAGCCGGGGATCGCCTTGAAGCCGCCGGTGCCCCAGCCGCAGTTGATGAAGCAGCCCTCGAGAGGCGTTGAGGACAAGATGGGCGAGCGGTCACCGGTCACATCCACGATCCCGCCCCAGTGGCGCAGCATTTTCAGGCGCGAGATCATCGGGAAAGTCTCGATCAGGGCGCGCACGGTTTCCTCGAGATGGTGGAACGACCCGCGCTGGGTGTAGGCGTTGTAGCCGTCGGTGCCGCCGCCGATCACCATCTCGCCCTTGTCGGATTGCGACATGTAGCCGTGCACCGTGTTGGCCATGATGACCACGTCCATGCAGGGCTTGATGGGTTCTGACACCAGCGCCTGAAGCGGCACCGATTCAATCGGCAGACGGAAGCCCGCCATCTCGGCCACGACGCCCGAATGGCCCGCGACCACGACGCCCAGCTTGTCACAGCCGATGGGGCCCTTGGTTGTCTCAACGCCAGTCACGCGGCCACCTTCGGAGCGGACGGCGGTGACTTCGCATTGCTGGATGATGTGCATGCCCATGTCGGAACAGGCGCGCGCATAGCCCCAGGCGACGGCGTCATGGCGGGCGGTGCCGCCGCGCGGCTGCCACAGGGCGCCCATGACCGGATAGCGCGGGCCCTTCAGCTCGATGATCGGGCACAGCTCCTTGACGCGCTGGGGGCCGATGAATTCGGTCGCCACGCCTTGCAGGTTGTTGGCATAGGCCGTGCGCTGATAGCCGCGCACCTCGTGGTGCGTCTGGGCCAGCATCATGACGCCGCGGGGGGAGAACATGATGTTGTAGTTCAGATCCTGGCTGAGATCCTCGTAGAGCGAGCGCGCCTTTTCATAGATCGCCGCCGAGGGATCCTGCAGATAGTTTGACCGGATGATCGTGGTGTTCCGGCCCGTGTTGCCGCCGCCCAGCCAGCCCTTTTCCAGGATGGCGACATTGGTGATGCCGAAATTCTTGCCCAGGTAATAGGCCGTGGCCAGGCCATGCCCCCCGGCGCCGATGATGATCACATCGTAGCGGCTGCGCGGCTCTGGCGCACCCCATGCGCGGCCCCAGCCGGAATGCTGGCGAAAGGCCTCGCGGGCCACGGCAAAGGCTGAATAGCGTTTCATCGGAATCCCTCGTCCGGCATCTGGTTTCAGATGCATCCTTGCGCCATTTTTCACCTTGCCCCAAGCGGCACAAGGTGCGCCGGTTGCGACATCGCCGCGCGCCCCTTTGACGCGCTGCACGCAATCGTGGGTTTAGCCCGGCGCCGGGGCGCGATATGAGGGCGCAGGCAAGCACGGACGCGACGCATGGACAACCTTGGATTCTGGATCGCCACGGCGGCGCTGACGCTGGCAGCGGCGGGGCTGATCCTGCTGGCTTTGCGGCGCGGCGCCGAGCTGGCCGATGGCACACAGGACTACGACGTGCAGGTCTATCGCGACCAGCTGGCCGAGGTGGATCGCGACCTGGCGCGCGGCGTGCTCGAACCCGAGGATGCCGAGCGCGCCCGCACCGAGATTTCACGCCGCATCCTCGCCGCCGACGCAGGCCGCGGCGCCTTGCAGACCGGGCCGCGCGGCGGGCTGACATGGGCGGCGGCGGCCTTTGCGGTGCTGGTGATCGCGGGCGGCGGATATGCGACCTACCTGACGCTGGGCGCACCGGGCTATGGGGATTTCGGGCTCAAATCCCGGGTCGAGGCCGCCAACGATCTGCGCGCGGGCCGCCCCTCCCAGGCCGAAGCCGAAGCGGCCGCGCCCGCCGCGCCGCCCTCGACCGATGCGCGCCTCACCGCTCTGGTCGCCCAGCTGCGCGAGGTGCTTGCGTCACGCCCCGATGATCTGCAGGGCCACCAGCTTCTGGTGCGCTACGAAGGCGCTCTGGGCAATTTTGCCGCCGCCTATGCCGCGCAGGAAAAGGTGATCGCGCTCAAGGGCGACGCCGCTCTGGCCGCCGATTACGGCGCTCTGGCCGAGCTGATGATCCTGGCCGCCGGGGGCCGTGTGACGCCGGAGGCCGACGCGCCCCTGCAACAGGCGCTGTCGCGCGATCCCGGCATCGGATCGGCGCGCTACTATACCGGGCTGATGCACCTGCAGACCGGGCGCCCCGACCTGACCTTCCGCCTTTGGGCCCAGCTGCTCGAAGAAGGCCCCGAAGACGCCCCCTGGATCCCGCCGATCCGCGGCCAGATCCTCGAGCTCGCCCAGATGGCGGGCGTGCGCTACACCCCGCCCAGCGCCAGCGCTCCGCGTGGGCCCAGCCAGGCCGATATCGACGCCGCCGCCGACCTCACGCCCGAGGAACGGATGGAGATGATCCGCGGCATGGTGGACCGCCTGTCGACCAAGCTGGCGACCGAAGGCGGCACCGCTCAGGAATGGGCGCAGCTGATCCGCTCCCTTGTGGTGATCGGCGACATCGATCAGGCCAGACGGGTCTGGGAAAACGCCAAACAGGTGTTCGGCGAGGACAGCCCCGAGATCCTGCCCATCCTGCGGGCCGCCCAGCGCGCGGGGTTCACGCAGTGATCTATGAGGACATCTCCGAATTTGCCTCTGCCCTCGCTCCGGGCCGGGCCCTGATCGCGCTCGATCTGGGGGAAAAGACCATCGGTCTCGCCCTGTCCGATCGCCTGCTCAGCACCGCGACCCCGCTCGAGACGATCCGGCGGCGCAAGTTCACGCTTGATGCCGCCCGGCTTGATGAGGTGATCGCGGCGCGTGAGGTGGGCGGTCTGGTGATGGGCCTTCCGCGCAACATGGACGGCACCGAAGGCCCCCGCTGCCAAAAGGCGCGCGCCTTCCTGCGCAATCTCCTGCCGCGTATGGACCTGCCGATGACCCTCTGGGACGAACGGCTCAGCACCGTCGCCGCCGAACGCGCCCTGCTCGAGGCGGACACCTCGCGCGCCAAACGCGCCGAAGTCATTGACCACGTCGCCGCCGCCTATATCTTGCAGGGCGCGCTTGACAGGCTGGCGCATATCAAAAGGAACGGCTCGTGACCGACAGCGTCTGGAAGCGCGATGAAATCCAATCGCCCTGCGTCAAGATCTGCGTGATCCAGCCCGATGTGCGGCTCTGCGCCGGCTGCCTGCGTTCGATCGACGAGATCGGCGCCTGGTCGCGCTATACCAGCGAAGAGCGCGCCGCGATCATGGCCGAGCTGCCCTCGCGCGCGGGCCTTCTGAAAAAGCGCCGCGGCGGCCGCTCCGCCCGTTTGTCCAAACGCACCCCCGGCTGATCGGCGCCACATTTTTCGCACGAAAAATGTGTCACCCCTCCCAGCGGCGCGCGCCCGCGCCGTCCTGCCCCAGCGCATCGCCCGCATTGTAGAGCGGGCACGCCTCCAGGCTGAGGCACCCGCAGCCGATGCAATGGCCCATCTGCCCTTCCAGCTTTTGCAAAAGCGCGATCCGCTCGCGCAGCCGCGCCTGCCAGACCTCGCCCGCCTTCGCCCAGGCCGCCGCGCTCACCGCCCGGCCCCTTGGCACCTCGGCCAGCATCTCGGCCACTTCGCGCAAGGGGATCCCGACCTTGAGCGCCACGCGGATGATCGCCACCCGCCGCAGCTCGCGCCGGTCATAGCGCCGGTGGTTGGCCGGCGTGCGCCAGCTCTCGATCAGCCCTTCCGCCTCGTAGAAATGCAGCGTCGACACCGCCACGCCCGCCCTTTGCGCCATCTCGCCCACGCTCAGATCATTGGGCACCACCTTTTTTGCCATTTTGCGCTTGACCTCAAGTTTACTTGAGGCTCTAGCTTGGCCTGCATCGACACCCCCGTCAAGGAGACACCACGATGCAAAACCCCCTTCAATGGCTTCTCAAAATCGACGCCAAAGCCCGCCAGAAACGCCACCTCGATGCCGTGCGGCGCGACCCGCATCTGGCGCGCGACATCGGCCTGCCCGACCATTGGGTGCGCAAATGATCGCCCGGCTCGCCGCGCTGTGGCGCCCAAAGCCACCCTGCGGTCCGCTCTGCCGCGCCGTGGCCGAAGAGGTCGAGCTGATGCGCCGCACGCGCTGAGGCCCCTTGCCCCTCCGCCCGGTTTGCGCAACCCTGCGCCTCGGCACCGGACGGAGGACCCCATGCCCAAAGGCTACTGGATCGCCCATGGCGACATTTCGGACCCAGGCACCTACGAGCGCTACAAGGCGGCCAACGCCGCGCCCTTTGCCGCCTTTGGTGCGCGCTTTGTGGTGCGCGGCGGCGATCAGACCGTCGCCGAAGGCACCGCCCGCTCGCGCACGGTGGTGATCGAATTCCCCAGCTATCAAGCCGCGCTCGATTGCTACAACTCGCCCGAATACCAGGCCGCGCTTGCGATCCGCGCGCCGATCTCGACCTCGGACCTTGTCATCGTGGAAGGATACGATCCATGATCCTCGACCGCATCCGCGCCCTGTTCGGCGGCACCGCAACCGAACCCCT
>JAHDCH010000212.1 GCA_020629995.1 Pseudaestuariivita sp.
CGGTTGCGCAATTCATCAAGAAATCCCGGGGGCAGCGACATGACGTCAGTATCGCCCGCCGCGCGGGATTCGAAAACCCGGGATCAGCTTTTGGCCTGCGCGAGGCACGCATCGGCATAGGTCTTGCCGACGCCGTCGCCCAGCTGGCCTTCGGGCAGGCCATAGACAAACTCGACCAGCAACGGCACCGCGTCCTTGAACCGGGCCGAGTCGCCCTTGAGCCCGCGCTGGATCTGACGTGTCGCCGCGCGTGGGCGCTTGCCATCCATGCGCAGATCAACAGCGGTTTGCGTGATGCCGCCAAAGACGGTGCAGTCGGCCGATTGCAGCTCCTGAGCGGCCAGCGGTGCGGCCAGGCCCAGGCAGACCAACGTGGCGGCGGTCAAACGAAATGGCATGTGGCGTATCCTTTGCGTTCTTTGGCCACCGTCATACCCTGCGGGCACAGGTTCATCCACCCTGCCGAGCCGCCACACCCCGCAGCGCATCGGCAAGATCATGCCACAGCGTCTGCGCCATCGACCGGAACGTCAGGATCAGAAATGCCTCCGCCCCGATCCGGGTGATCGACGCCGGCATGTGCTGCAGGTCGGTTCTTGCGGTGGCGCCCGGTCCAAAGGACGCAGGTCGCAGGTCAATCGGCGTCAGCCGCGCCAGCGTATCCGCCGCCAGCGGCCCGGCAAGCGTGACCGCGACCCATCCGTCCGACTGATCGGTGACAGCCGCAGGCACATCGGCCGCAACCTGCGCGCCTGCGACCAGCCACTGGTTCCGGCCAAACCAGATCACGCGCACGTCGCCAGCGGTCCGGGTTTGCCCCACCGGAGGCACGCCAAGACCGATCGCAGCCTCCAGCGCCGCGCCTGTGGCTTCGGTCTGGCCCGCAAACGGCATGATCAGCGTCAGCGGCCCCGGATCGGCAGCGGCAAGTGTCGTCGCGCCCAACTCGACCGGCGCACGCCCTTCAAGCGGCGCAGTGAGGGTCAGATCAATCACGCAAGCGCCCTCCTTCACGGTCAAAGGCCACGGGGTCCACCACTTCGCAGATCACCGTTTCGCCCCGGACATGGTCGACCGCCTTGATCCGCTCGCCCATCCTGTCTGGCCCGCGCTTGAGGAACCCCAGCGCGCGGCTTTCGCCCAGCGCGGGGCAAAACGCGACCGATGTGATATAGCCCTGATCGTTGACGCGGACCGGCGCATCGCCCTCTGCGAACAGATGCGCGCCCCCGATCATGGGCAGCTCGCCTCCGTCCACCGGGCGAAGCCCCACCAGCCGTTCGCGGCCCGGGTCCATCAGGCCGGCGCGTTGCGACATGGTCTTGCCCACGCAATCCTTCTTGGCGCTGACCATGCCCTGCATCCCGACATCAAAAGCCGTGACGCGGCCGTGAATTTCGGCATGGGTGATAAACCCTTTTTCGATCCGCAGAACGTTCAGCGCCTCCATCCCGTATGCGCCGCCGCCCAGCTCCTCGGCCCGGGCGACCAGGGCGCGGAACAGCGCATCACCATAACGCGCAGGCAAGGCGATCTCGTACGCATGCTCGCCCGAGAACGAAATGCGGAACAGTCTGCCCGCAAGACCGCCCACGCTGACCGGACCGCAGCCCATGAACGGCAGATCGATAGGCCCATCGCACAGACCCTCCAGCAGCTCTTTTGCGCGGGGCCCCGCCACGGCAAACTGCGCCCAATGTTCGGTCACACTGGTAAAGGCGACATCAAGGTCCGGGCGCAGGCATTGGGTGACAAAGTCCAGATGCTGCATCACCTGCCCCGCCGCTGCGGTTGTGGTCGTCATCACGTAGTGCTGAGGCCCAATCCGCGCAGTGGTGCCGTCATCCATGACCGTGCCATCCTCGCGCAGCATCAACCCGTACCGCACACGTCCTTCCTTTAGCGTCGAAAAGGTGCCGGTATAGACAAAATCCAGCAGCGCCGCCGCACCCGGCCCCTGAATGTCGATCTTGCCCAGGGTCGAGACATCGCACACGCCCACGCTGTCGCGCACCATCGCCGCTTCGCGGTCGCAGGCCTCGCGCCAGGTGGTTTCGCCTGCTTTGGGGAAATAGCTGGGCCTGTACCACAGCCCGGCCTCCATCATCGGCGCGCCCATTTCCAGGGTCGCCGCATGGCTGGTCGTCAACCGCTCGGGGGCAAACCCCTTGCCTTGCCCGCCTGCGCCCATCGCGGCGATGCTGACCGGGCTATAGGGCGGGCGGAAGGTGGTTGTGCCGGTCTCGCTGACCGTGCGGCCCGTGGCATCCGCCAGGATCGCCAGCGCCTGCACGCTGGATCCCTTGCCCTGATCGGTTGCCATGCCTTGGGTCGTGTAGCGCTTCATGTGCTCGACCGACTGGAAATTCTCGGCCGCCGCCTGCCGCACGTCCTTGGCCGTCACATCGTTCTGAAAATCGAGCCAGGCCCGGCCTTTGCCGGGCACGACCCACATGGGCGCGATGTCATAGGCGCCGTCTTCGGCGCGCGGCACGTTCAGGGCCTGTGGCTTGTGGCCCAGCGCCGTCAGCGCCTCATCGGCAACCCTTGCGCCATCGGCAAGACATCCCGCCGTGCCGAACACGCCGCGTGCGGCACCTGCCGGAAACAGGCCCGGCACCGCGCCGCGTCTGGGGACAAAGGCCGCAAGCTCTGCGTCCCATTCAGGGCGCCCGCCCATGTGGCACGTCAGATGCACTGCCGGGTTCCAGCCGCCCGACACGGCCAAGCCTTCAGCTGCGAACCGCACGGCGCCATTGGGGCGGCGCACGACGATCTCTCGCACCCCCTTGCGCCCGTCCGCTCCGGCAACCACAGCGCCTTCAATGACCCGGGTGCCGACATCCTCGGCCGCGCCCTCGCGTGTGTCGACAACCACCGGCACCTCGATCCCCGCCGCCATCAGATCGCGCGCGGTCTGGTAGATCCCGGCGTTGTTCCCGAACACTGCGACCCGCCGCCCGGGCGCAACGGCCCAGCGGTTGGCATAGGCGCGCGCTGCGCTGGCCGTCATGATCCCGGGGCGGTCATTGTTCTGAAAGGCGATCTGCCGCTCGAGCGCGCCGCCCGCCAGCACCGCCGCGCGGGCCACGATCCGCCAGAAGCATTCGCGTGGCATGTCCGCCGGCGGGTCTGCCAGATGTGATGCAACCCGCTCCAGCGCGCCAAACGTGCCCTGATCATAGGCCCCTGTCACGGTTGTGCGCGGCATCAGGCGCACGTTGGGCATCTGGGTCAGCTCTGCAATCGTGGCCTCGGCCCACTCCACCCCAGGCCGGCCATCGACCTCGCCGGTTTCTGCCAGCAGCCGCCCGCCCATCCGCGCGTCTTCGTCCGCGAGGATCACATCGGCCCCGGCCCGCGCTGCGGACAAGGCCGCCATCAGCCCTGCCGGGCCTGCGCCGATCACCAGCAGGTCGCAATATGCAAAGGCCTTTTCGTACTTTGCCTCGTTCGGCAGACCCGACAGCGCCCCAAGCCCCGCCGCGCGCCGGATCACCGGCTCGTACAGCTTTTCCCAGAACGCCTTGGGCCACATGAAGGTCTTGTAGTAAAACCCTGCCCCCAGAAACGGCGCAAACAGGTCATTGACGCCCATTGCGTCGAACCCAAGCGAGGGCCAGCGGTTCTGGCTGCGCGCACTCAACCCGTCAAAGACCTCCTGCACTGTCGCGCGCACATTCGGGTCCTGCTCCGCACCTTGGCCAATGGTGACCAGCGCGTTGGGCTCGTCCGATCCTGCCGCCACCACGCCGCGTGGGCGGTGGTATTTGAACGACCGGCCGACAAGGCGCACACCGTTTGCCATCAGCGCCGAGGCCAGCGTATCGCCGGGGTGCGCCGTATAGCCCACACCATCAAACGAAAAGCGCAGCTTGCTGCCGCGGTCGATCAGCGCCGCCTTATCCAGCCGCATTGTGCGCCTCCCCGGCCAGCTCGGTTTTCAGGATCTCGTGGGTGACCGTGTCGCGCGTGACCGCGATCCAGGCTCCGCAGCCGCTGGCGTGGTACCACAGGTCGCGTGTCTGACCTGCCGGGTTGTCGCGCAGGTGCATATAGCTGTCCCAGGCCGCTTCGCCCGCGTCCGGGTCCGGCCTGCTCAGCGCGACCGCGTCACCCTTGTAGTAAAACTCCCGGCGGTCCCGTTCGCCGCAGATCGGACAGGTCAGCCTCATCCTGGCGCGCCCCTCTGTGCTTCTTCTCTTTTCAAATATGGAAATCCCACGCCAGACGCCCCTCAGTGCAGGTTGTGTTGGGCGCCTGTGCCCTCTTCGTCCATGATGCCGTATCCTGTGCGGAACCGGTCCAGACGAAAGGCAGCTGCGCTGTCATGCGGGCGGCCCGTGGCCATCAGGTGCGCCAAGGCAAAGCCCGATCCCGGCACCGCCTTGAACCCGCCATAACACCAGCCCGCGTTGATGAAATATCCCTCGATCCCGCTGTGATCGATGATCGGCGAGCCGTCGGGCGTCATGTCCATGATCCCGCCCCAGCTGCGCAAGACGCGCGCCTTGCCGATCATCGGCATCAGCGTCATCGCGGCTTCCATCACGTGCTCTTTCATAGGCAGATTGCCGCGCTGCGCATAGGAGGAATAGAAATCCAGATCGCCGCCAAACACCAACCCGCCCTTGTCCGACTGGCTGATGTAGAAATGGCCCATGCCAAAGCTGATCACGTGGTCGATGCAGGGCTTCAGCCCCTCGGTGACAAAGGCCTGCAGCACGTGGCTTTCGATTGGCAGGCGCATGCCGGCCATCTCGGCCACCTGACTTGACCGGCCCGCCACCACCTGCGCCACCTTTTTGGCCCGGATCGGGCCTTTGGAGGTCTGCACCCCCGTCACGCGCCCGTTCTCGATGTCGATGCCGGTGACTTCGCAATTCTGGATCAGATCGACACCCCGGTCGCTGGCACCCCGGGCATAGCCCCAGGCGACCGCGTCGTGCCGCGCGCTGCCGCCCCGGCGGTGCATCAGCCCGCCGTAGATCGGAAAGCGCGGGTTGGCAAAGTTCAGGAACGGCACCTCCTGCCGCACCTGATCGGCGCTCCACAATTCGGCGTCGTCGCCCTGGTTGCGGATCGCGTTGCCGCGCCGGGCGAACATGTCTCGCTGGCCGTCCGAATGGCACAGCATCAGCACGCCGCGCTGCGACATCATCGCGTTATAGTTCAGGTCCTGCTCCAGCCCTTCCCACAGCTTGAGCGAATGGGAATA
>JAHDCH010000213.1 GCA_020629995.1 Pseudaestuariivita sp.
TGCACGGCGTGGGCCTGTGCGATGAATGGCCCCTTGTCGCCTACCCCGACAAGGCGGTCCCCGGCGCGTTCGACTACCCGCTGGAGCCCGGCATGACGCTCTGCGTCGAAGTTCTGCTCGGCGAGGTGGGTGGAGACTTTTCGATCAAGCTCGAGGATCAGGTGCTGATCACCGAGGACGGCTACGAGAATTTGACGACCTATCCGTTTGATCCTCGCCTGACGGGCCACTGAAGCACTGGCTGGCGGGCCAGCGAAGCGGCACAAAAGGTCGGCGTATGGCCCCCCTTGCCAGAGGCGTCGAATTAACCGTTAGACAAAGTTTCAGAAGATTTTACACGTGTTTTGGCCTAAACAGCCGCATGACACGTTATCTGGCTCTCTTCCTTCTTGCTGCAACGCACGCCTCGGCCTTCGAGGTCGAACGGCCCCTGCCCGACTGCTTTGCCGGCGATCCGACCTGTGTTCTGGACGCGGGTGCTGGATGGTCCGGGTTTGGCAAAGACACCTGCGGAACACAGTTGACGCTGGCGGTCGAGCAAATGGCCTTTGTCGCGGCTCTGAACGCGCGGGAAGGACACGCTTGCACGGTGGACGCGCTCAAGGTTGCAGGGCGCGCGTCATGATCCGGCTTGCGGTGACACTCGCTCTGGTGGCTGCAGCCCCGGCTCAGGGCGGCAGCTGCAAGGTCGGCGATCCAACCTGCGGCGTTGCCGCGGGACCGGGATGGAAAGCGCAGAAGGTCACGCGCTGTGTCGCGGACGAGACTTTGACCGATGCGGCCAATTCATTTGTCTTTACGCTGGGCGCACGCAGCGGCGTCATGTGCCCCGTCCCGGCGACCGCGCCCGGACAGGTGCGCGCGTCGAAATAAACACCGGGCTGCGTTCACCCGCTCTCACACCCCCGTGACACCTCTGACACGTCCCTTGCTTCAATCGTCGGCGGCCCCCACACTCTGACCATCACGGGCAAGGACCACGACAATGAAACCCTTTACGTTCAAAGGCATGCAAGGCCACGCGCTTGCCGGACGACTCGATCTGCCGCAGGGCAAGCCGCTGGCGACCGCGCTGTTTGCCCATTGTTTCACCTGCACCAAGGACATCGCCGCCGCGCGCCGTATCGCGCAGCGCCTGACCACCATGGGCATCGCCGTGTTGCGGTTCGACTTCACCGGTCTGGGCCACAGCGAGGGCGAGTTTGAGAACACGCATTTCACCTCGAACGTGGGCGATCTGGTGGCTGCGGCCGAAGCGCTCGACGCACAGGGCATGGCACCCTCCCTTCTGATAGGTCATTCGCTGGGCGGCGCGGCGGTGCTCAAGGCCGCGGGCCGGATCGATAGCGCCAAGGCCGTGGTGACGCTGGGTGCGCCCTTTGATCCCGGCCACGTGACCCACAACTTTGGCAACGCCCTGACCGAGATCGCCGAAAAAGGCCGCGCCGAGGTCAGCCTTGCCGGGCGCCCGTTCACCATCAGCCAGGATTTTGTGGATGATGTGAATTCCGCCAATCTGGAACCGGCGATTGCCAACCTCAAGAAAGCGCTGCTGGTGCTGCACGCCCCGCAGGACAGCACTGTCAGCATCGACAATGCGGCGCGGATCTTTACCGCCGCGAAACATCCCAAAAGCTTTGTGACCCTAGATACCGCGGACCACCTGATCAACGATCCGTGTGACGCCGAATATGCCGCCGACGTGATCGCGACCTGGGTCAGCCGCTATGTGCCGCTGACCCCGCCCGCGCCGCCGATCGGTGCGCCCGAAGGCATCGTGCGGGTGTCCGAGGCGGACGCGGATGGCTTCATGCAGGACGTCAACTCAGGGCCGTTTCACCACACGCTGGCGGACGAACCCGAGGCTTATGGCGGCACCAACCGGGGCATGACACCCTATGGCTTTTTGTCGGCGGGCCTTGGCGCCTGCACATCGATGACGATCCGCATGTACGCGCGGCGCAAGAAATGGCCCCTGACCCACGTGAGCGTGGATGTCAGCCATGACAAGGTGCACGCGCAGGACGCAGGCTATGCCGGGACCGAAAATATCGATGCCTTCATCCGCAGGATCACGCTGGACGGGCCGCTGAGCCTCGACCAGCGCGAAAGGCTGATGGAGATCGCCGACAAATGCCCTGTTCACAGGACGTTGGAGCGGTCTTCTAAAGTCATCACTGAACTTGTGGGCGCATAGGTCGACACCATCGTGTAGTCCTTTCGCGGGCCCGTGACGTGCCACGTCGCCGTCCAGAGCGGCCATGCGGTGAAGTCATACAGGACGCGGTAGGTGTCGGGCGGGCAGTCGTGCACCGCCTCGGGCGCGCTGGGGTCGAATGTATGAAACGGGCGGCCATCGTCGAACAGGACGGTGATCCCCTCTCGCCAAAGATAGCTGCGGCGCGCCTCGAAAGACGGCCCCTCTCCCGGCCTGAGGCGGCCGGTCTCGGTCAGGGTCAGCCCGGTTCCATCCGGCACGAACTCGGCCATACCGTGCAGCGTGGCGGGGACCCCGGCGCGGCGATCGTCGATGTGACGGGTCAGCGTCCAGCGCCCTTGAAAACTGGCAAGGGTGATCATTCGGCGGGCCAGCCTTCGGTAAATGATCCATCAGCAGCGACAAAGCGGATGCGGTCACCCGACGCAGTCATGTCATAACAGGTCCACAGATCGCCCGGCGGCCATTGCGAGCAATATTGGTCGCCCTCGGCACGCCAATAGCCCCAGGATGGGCGCCCCGCCTCATAAAAGGTGCGTCCCGACGCGTAAAAGGTCTGGGTTGCGCCCTCATAGGCATAGGTCCGCTCGGTCAGGGCGGCGGTGATGCCGGCGGTGTCGAGCGGGGCCCACTCCTCTGCCCGAGCGGGCAGCGTCGTCAGGGTCAGCAGCAAAAGGGTCAGGCGTGTCATGCCTGACCCTTAGCGCGGAACGCAGGCCCGCGCGATCACATTGCTGTCAGCGCCGGCTGTCAGAGGAAATCGGCCCCATGCGCCTTGAAGATGCCGCGCACGCGGTCGGTCATGAACCCCTTGCCGCTGGCATATTGCGGCAGGGTAAAGGACGACCCGGCGTTGACCTCGATCACCACGGGGCCATCGTCGGTGAGGGCGATGTCCGCCGATTGATAGACCAGCGGGCGGTGCAGCTCGGCCACCTGGGCGTTGACCTTCAGCAGCGCCTCCCAATGCGGCAGGTGCTGACCAAGGATCGCGGCACCCTGATCTGGATGCACGTCCATATGCTTCAGCTCGGGGCCATCCGCGCCGACCAGCGTCAGGATCTCACCCGTGGCCGGATCAATCGAGCACAGCAGGTTGCCCTCGCGCCAGAAATTGTCGGCCGGGTTGGCGCTGGAGGGCAGCTTGAGAACAGCGGCGGGCGTGTACAGCCCCTCGTCCGACCACATGTTGACCATGCGGACCGTCGCGGTCGTGCGGGTGTATTTCTGCAAGAACGCGCAATTGTCGACAAACCGCTGCAGGATGAACGCATCGGTCCCGATGATGTTGCGGAAAAAGGCGTCATAGCGCATCTCGCCCGTGCCGCGCACCAGCAGATATTCGTCGGTCGCGCCGTCGATGATGAACACGCCAACGCTGCCCAGCCCCTTGTTATGCTTGCCGAACAGCGGAAATTCGACGCCGCCCGTCAGCAGGCTGCGCAGCTGGTCCGGTGTCTCGACCCCCTGCCCGCCGTGATAGCGGCGGCCCGAGGCATCGATCATCGCGATGGTCTGCGGCACCGGGATGCCGTCCGCCTCGAGGAACTTGGCCGAGTTCCATTTGTCCTCGGTCACGCCAAACCACGCCAGGTCGTTGACCGCGTGCAAGCAGCGGTTCTGCAGCGACATGGTCACAAACTCGGCGCGCTCGGCCTCGGTGTGGCGTGCGTGATCGTACAGGCCAAACTTGACGTATTCCCACAGATGCAGCTGCGCCTTCGACTTTTTGAACCGCCGCGCCTCGCGCGCGATGGAAAAGACGCCCCGCCCCGAGGCGCGCGCCGCATGGACCAAAAGCTCGGCCTTGCTGCCGCCATGGTGCGATTTGGCATAGGCCGCCTTTTCGCGTGCGACGACATTGGTGGTTTCGATGGTTGCGTCAGTCATGATGTGCTGCCCCTGCGCTGATCCCAGTGTTTCGATTTCCGGAACAATCCCGCGGCAATCCGGCCACAATATGACCAATTGCGGCGGTTCTGGGGAAAATGGCGGGTATTTGAGTCACCCACAGTCGGGTTGTGACCCGCCGGGCAGCGGTCTATGACGCACCCGACCCGCATCCAAGGAGCCCGGCCCGCATGATCCCCCGCTATTCCCGCCCCGACATGGTCGCCATCTGGGAGCCGCAAACCAAGTTTCGCATCTGGTACGAGATCGAGGCCCATGCCTGCGACGCGATGGCCAAGCTGGGCGTGATCCCGCAGGAAAACGCGGACGCCGTGTGGAAAGCCAGGGATGTCGAGTTTGACGTCGCCCGCATCGACGAGATCGAGCGCGAGACCAAGCATGATGTCATCGCCTTCCTCACCCACCTGGCCGAGATCGTGGGCAGCGACGAGGCGCGCTTTGTGCATCAGGGGATGACCTCGTCGGACGTTCTGGACACCACGTTCAACGTGCAGCTGGTGCGTGCCGCCGACATCCTGATCGCCGATCTCGAGGCGCTGCTGGCAGCCCTGAAGCGCCGCGCGCTTGAACACAAGGACACGATCCGCATCGGGCGCAGCCACGGCATCCACGCCGAACCGACCACCATGGGCCTGACCTTTGCCCGGTTCTATGCCGAGATGGACCGCAACCTTTCCCGCATGCGCGATGCGCGGGCCGAAGTGGCCACCGGCGCGATCAGCGGCGCGGTGGGCACCTTTGCCAACATCGACCCGGCGGTCGAAGAACATGTCTGCGATGAGCTGGGCCTCGTGCCCGAACCGATCAGCACGCAGGTGATCCCGCGCGACCGGCACGCCGCCTTCTTTGCCACGCTGGGCGTGATCGCCAGCAGCATCGAAAACGTCGCCACCGAGATCCGCCACATGCAGCGCACCGAAGTGCTGGAGGCGGCCGAGTTCTTTTCCATGGGCCAAAAGGGCTCGTCGGCGATGCCGCACAAGAAAAACCCGGTGCTGACCGAAAACCTGACCGGCCTTGCGCGCCTTGTGCGCATG
>JAHDCH010000214.1 GCA_020629995.1 Pseudaestuariivita sp.
TGCAACATGGGCCAGTCGTCCAACGACACCTTCCCCACCGCAATGCACATCGCCACCGCGATGACCGCGCGCGACATTACCCTGCCGGGCCTCGAAAAGCTGCACGCGGCGCTGCAAGCGAAGGTCGAGGAGTTCGACGGCATCATCAAGATCGGCCGAACGCATACGCAGGACGCCACGCCCCTGACCCTCAGTCAGGAATTCTCGGGCTACACGCACCAGGTTGCCATGGGCATTCAGCGGATCAAGGACGCCCTGGGCCGCATTTATGAGCTGGCACAAGGCGGCACGGCCGTCGGCACCGGCCTCAACACGGCCAAAGGCTGGGACGTCGAGGTGGCCGCCAATATGGCTGAAATCACCGGCCTGCCCTTTGTCACCGCGCCAAACAAGTTCGAGGCCCTCGCTGCGCATGACGCCATGGTCGAGATGTCGGGCGCGCTCAAGGTCGTCGCCGCGTCCTTGTTCAAGATCGCCAATGACATCCGCCTGCTCGGCTCAGGCCCCCGCTGCGGCCTGGGCGAGCTGATCCTGCCGGAAAACGAACCCGGCTCGTCGATCATGCCGGGCAAGGTGAACCCGACGCAATGCGAAGCGCTGACGCAGGTCTGCGCGCATGTGATGGGCAACGATGCTGCAGTCGGCTTTGCCGGGTCGCAAGGCCATTTCGAGCTGAACGTTTACAAGCCAATGATGGCCTACAACGTCTTGCAATCCATGCAGCTTCTGGGCGATGCGGCCTCGGCCTTTACCGACAATCTCGTGGTGGGGCTCAAGGCCGATGCCGACCGCATCGAACGCCTGATGCGCGAGTCGCTGATGCTGGTGACGGCGCTTGCGCCCGAGATCGGCTATGACAACGCCACCGCCGTTGCCAAGACAGCGCACAAGAACAAGACCACGCTTAAGGAAGAGGCGATCAAACTCGGCTTTGTCGACGAGGACACGTTCGATCGCGTTGTCCGCCCCGAGCAAATGGTTGGCCCCAAGTGAGCCGTGCCGCGCGAGGCGCGCACGAAAGGGCGCGATGAGCGGCGCGCCGATCAATCTGAACCGCGCGCGCAAGGACAAGGCGCGCGCGAAGAAACGCGCTCAAGCAGATGAAAACGCGTTAAAATTCGGCCGAACCAAAGAGCAAAAACGCACCGAGGCAGCAGAGGCCGAAAAGGCCGCCCGCCATCTAGATCAGCACCGCAAAGACGAATGACAGGGCGGCCCGTCAAACGCTCGCTCACGCTGAACGGGCACCGAACCTCGGTCTCGCTCGAGGATGCATTCTGGCGCGAGTTTCGCCGTATCGCAGAGGAAAAAGGCAAGCCAATCAATGCGCTGGCCTCCGAAATTGATGCGCGGCGCGATCTGGAAACCGGTCTTGCCTCGGCAATCCGGGTCTACATTCTTGAAACCCTGAAATCCTGACGCGCAGCGCGCGGGGCTATTGCCGCGCGCGGGCCCGCCACCCCCCGCGGCGGCGCGGGGCGGAAATGGTCTGGAGCCCTTCCTCCAGCACGCCGGTCATCGGATGGCCGGGCGTGCCGTATGTGGCCAACAGCACCTTCAGCGCCGCGGTCTGGTCCTGCTCCGCAGGCAGGCTCAGCGCCCAGTCCAGAAAGATCGACCGGCATTGGCCAAGGTCGATGCCCTCGATGCGGTAGGCCTCGCGGATGAGGCCTTTGGGGTCTTCTGCCGTCTCACTGCGGCTCATGGTCGGCCCTTTCCTCCAGCACGGCGCCAATGATCTCGGCAGCCTGTGATGTGATATCATGCAAGCGCCGGTCAAGAGCACCAGGCGCGTCTTCCCGTGTCACGCGCGCGACAAAGGCCCGCGCACCCTGCCCCAGAGTGTCAGGATTGAGCGCGCCGCGCCCGATCAGCTGTTCGGCCATGCGCAGGCGCCAGCACAAGGCATGGGCCGAGGCCAAAGCGTCCTGCTGGACCTTTGTGATCCATCCAAGGGACAGCGCAGCCTCCAGCCCTTCGGTCACATCGCCGCGCGTCGCGCCCCGCACCAATGCTGCGGACTGGGCAAACAATTCGATGTCCTGAAGCCGCCCCTGCCCCAGTTTGACCTCCCACGCCGGCGCGGGACCGCTTGCCTCGGCAATGCGCCGGCGCATTGTGGCCAGATCGTTCAGCACCTGTCCTTCGGGCCGAGGCGGCGTAAGCAACCTGTCCAGAAACCTATCCAGATCACCGCACAAAGCAGCGGTGCCCGCGACCGGGGCCGCACGGATCAGGGCCATATGTTCCCACGTCCAGGCCTCGGTCGCCTGATAATCCTGAAAAGCGCGCCAGGACGTGGCAACCGGCCCCTTGTTGCCCGACGGGCGCAGGCGCATGTCGACTTCGTACAGCCGCCCCTCGGCAGTGGGCGCGGTCAGCGCCGTCACCAGAGCCTGTGTCAGGCGCGCATAATAGGGCCGTACGGCAAGGGGACGGCGGCCTTCGCTGGTCTCGGCGCTGCCCGGATCATAGATGACGATCAGATCCAGGTCCGAGCGCGCATGGAGCCGCCCCGATCCCAAAGACCCCATGCCCAGCACAGCCGCGCCACGCCCCGGCGGCGGGCCATGTTTCAAGGAAAACTCGGCCACCACCGCAGGCCAAAGGGCGGTCAGACCCGCACGGGCCAGCCCGGCATATTGCCCGGCCGCCTCATCCGGAGGGGTGACGCCCCGCAACAGATGAACCCCGATGCGGAACTGCCAGTCGCGCGTCCAGCGGCGTGCGGCATCCAGCTGAGCCTCATAGTCGTCTTCCGCCGCAAGACACCGCTCGGCCTCGAGATTCAGCCGCGCCTGACCCGGCCAGGGCGCAAAGAAATCACCCGCGATGACCGCATCGAACACCTGTGGATGGCGCGCCAGATACGCGGCCAGCTCGGGACCGACCGAGACAACCTCGACCAACAGGTCGACCAGCTGAGGATTCGCCTCGAACAAAGAAAACAGCTGCACCCCCGCAGGCAGCCCTGCCAGAAACCGGTCAAAGGCAGCACGGGCCTCGTCCGGGCGCGGCGCTTCGGCAAGACGCGCCAGGATCGCAGGTTGCAGGCGGCGAAAGATGCGCGCAGCACGGTCCGACCGCAAGGCCGGATACCGGAGCCAGCCTTCATCCGCCAAAGGGCCCGGCACGTCCTCGGTCCGGCCCTGCCCGGGATCAAAGAAGCGGTCGGTCCGGTCATGCACATCTTCGAGCACATCGCGCAGGCCGGAGCGTAGCGCATCGGCAGTGGTGTCCATCAGAGCCGACAAGCGTGCCCATTCATCGTCGTTGCCGGGCAAGGCATGGGTCTGCGCGTCGCGCAGCATCTGCACGCGGTGTTCGGCCTCGCGCAGGGTGCGGTAGCTGGAGGTCAGCGCCTCGGCCGTGTCTGCGGGCACCCAGCCCTGTTCGGCCAGCCGCGCAAGGGCGGGTACGGTTGCGCGCAGGCGCAGCGTGTCATCGCGGCCACCCGCGATGATCTGGCGGGTCTGGGTAAAGAATTCGATCTCGCGGATACCGCCGCGACCCAGTTTCAGATCGTGACGCGGCAGGGTGATCGGGCCATGCAGGCCCTTGGCCTCGCGAATGGCCAGCCGCATGTTGTGTGCATCCTCGATGGCCGCGAAGTCCAGGTGACGCCGCCAGATGAACGGGCGCAGCGCGTCGATGAACCGCGCGCCCGCCGCCAGATCGCCCGCGCAAGGCCGCGCCTTGACCCAAGCCGCGCGCTCCCATGTGCGGCCCAGTGTTTCGTAATATTGCTCGGCCGCGCCCATGGCGATGCAAACCGGCGTCACCGATGGATCGGGACGCAGACGCAGATCGGTGCGAAAGACATAGCCGTCGGCGGTCACGTCGTTCAGCCAGCCGCTCATCCGGCGGATCACGCGGGACAGCTGCGCGCGCGCCTCGGCAATATCAGACGGGTCCATGCCGGCATCGTCGAACAGGCAGATCAGGTCGATGTCGGATGAATAGTTCAGCTCGGCCGCGCCCATCTTGCCCATGGCAAAGACGGTCGGCATGGGCGGCGCGCACCGCGCGCGGGCCATGGCGGCGGTCAACGCCGCGGCGCAGGCCGCATCGGCCAGTCCGGTCAGCGCGCCAGTCACCTGCTCAAGTGGCCAGAACCCGGCGAGGTCGCACAACGCGGCCAGCAGCGCCATGCGCCGCTTGGCCTGTCGCAAGGGCACGGACGGGTCCTGTCCGGGGTCCAGCGACCGCACCGCAGCCACCAGATCGGCGGCGGCCTGCGCCGGGTCTTGCGCCGCGCCTTCCAGCCAGTCGCCCTCGCGCGCGACAAGCTGCGCAAGATACGGAGCGGTTCCCGCAGCACCACGGATCAGCGCCGCGATATCGCCTTCGGCCCAGGGCACATGGGCCAGGGCCGCATCGCCGACAGCGGGATCAAAGGCGCGCGGGCAGCGCCCGGCAAGAGCAAGAGGTCGCAACATGGGCGCAGCCTGAGCGGGTGGCACCGCGCCGTCAATGGGTTGACGTCACGCCGCAATCGCAAAATGCTCGGACAGCAAGGAGACCAACATGAGCAAAAGCCTCAAACGTGTGCGCGCCGCGCTGGAAGGCCATGGGCTGACACCCGAAATCCGCGAGCTGACCCAGGCCCGCACCGCGCAAGAGGCTGCGGATGGTGTCGGTTGCGAACTGGACCAGATTGCCAAATCGATCATCTTTCGCGCCGAAACAAGCGGCACCGCCGTTCTGTTCCTGACAGCGGGCGGCAACCAGGTTGACGCGGCCAAAGCCTCGGCCCTTGCGCAAGAGCCGCTTGGCAAGGCCGATGCCGCGCTGATACGGGCGCAGACCGGCTTTGCCATCGGAGGGGTCGCCCCCATAGGGCATTTGTCCCCGATCCGCGCATTCTGGGATCCACGCCTGTCGGATTTTGCTGAAATCTGGGCCGCGGCGGGTACACCGCGCCATGTCTTTGCCCTGCCACCTGCGGTTCTTTTGCAAATTTCAGGGGCGCAAACGGCTGATTTCACTTAAAGAAAAAAGTAAATGTAAAAAACATTCACATACCCCCTTGCCACCAGAGCCATGTGATCCCATTTTGATTGATGTGAAAGGCATTCACATTGCCCGCCACACGATAGCGACACCTTTTGATGGAGACATATATGACCACGCTCGCCCCCATGGCGCCTCATGCCACCCAGCC
>JAHDCH010000215.1:0-3660 GCA_020629995.1 Pseudaestuariivita sp.
CGCGCGGACGTATTCGAGGTTGCGTGCGCGCAGGAACTCGGCCCGCACCACATCCACCAGCGCCATCCACCCGAACAGGATGGTGAGGAACACAAGCAGCCAGAAACTGCGCCCCAGGATCGCGAACATGATGATGATGACATACAGCTGCGGCGTCGAGGACCAGACCTCGATGAACCGCTGCAGGAACAGGTCGGTGCGGCCGCCGAAAAAGCCCTGAAGCGCGCCAAGGATGATCCCGATGATCGACGAGGCAACGGTCACGATGATGGTGAAGAGGATCGACAGCCGAAAGCCATAGATCACCCGGGCCAGCACATCGCGCTTGGTGTCGTCGGTGCCCAAAACGTTGCCATCGCCGGGGGGCAGGGGGGCCGCGCCGGGGCGGTCCACCGTGGTGTCATAGCTGTAGGGGATGGGCGGCCAGAGAATCCAACCTTTCTGGAAATCCTCAAGGCTCTCGCCATAGGTGCCGGCGTCGATCCCTTCGAGGATGCCTTCGGGATCGTCAAAACACGCCTCTTGCCCGCCCGAGCGGATCAGACAGCGCACCTCGGCCTCGCGATAGGCGGCCTCGGTTCGGAAATCGCCGCCGAATTCCGTCTCGGCGTAGAAGTTGAAGATCGGCGTGTAGTACGCGCCCTGATACCGGACGAGGATCGGCTTGTCGTTGGCGATGAACTCGGCGAACAGCGACAGCACGAACAGGATCGAAAAGATCACCAGCGACCAATAGGCGCGCTTGTTGCGGCGAAAGTTGCGCCAGCGGCGCTGGTTCAGCGGCGACAGGGCGAAACGGCGGCGGGGCGGGGACATCGTGTCGCTCATGGCTCAGCCCTGCCTGCGTTCAAAGTCGATCCGCGGATCGATGAAGACATACATCAGGTCCGAGATGATCCCGACCACCAGCCGCATGATCCCAAAGGCAAAGAGCGTGCCAAAGATCACCGGATAGTCGCGCTGCACCGCCGCCTCGAACCCCATCCGGCCCAGACCATCGAGCGAAAAGATCGTCTCGATCAGCAGCGAGCCGGTAAAGAAGATGCCGACAAAGGCCGCCGGAAAGCCCGCGATCACGATCAGCATCGCGTTTCGGAACACGTGGCCATACAGCGTGCGCGCCTCGCTCAGCCCCTTGGCGCGGGCGGTCATCACGTAGGCTTTGTTGATCTCGTCCAGGAACGAGTTCTTGGTCAGCAGCGTGAGGGTTGCAAAGGCTGAGATCGTCAGCGCCGTGATCGGCAGGACGAGGTGCCAGAAATAGTCGACGATCTTGGCGGCCAGCGTCAGATCCTCGAAATTGTCCGAGGTCAGCCCCCTCAGCGGGAACCACTGAAAGTACGACCCGCCCGCGAACAGCACCAGCAGCATGATCGCAAACAGGAATCCCGGGATCGCATAGGCCACGATGATCAGGCTCGAGGTCCAGGTGTCAAAGCTGGACCCGTCGCGCACGGCCTTGCGGATGCCGAGCGGGATCGAGATCAGATAGGCGATCAGTGTCGACCAGATCCCGAGCGAGATCGACACGGGCATCTTTTCCAGCACCAGATCGACCACGCTGATGGATCGGAAGTAGCTTTCGCCAAAGTCAAAGCGCGCATAGTTCCACAGCATCAGGCCGAACCGTTCGAGCGGCGGTTTGTCGAGGCCGAATTGCCGTTCCAGCTCTTCGATGAATTCCTTGTCGAGCCCACGGGCGCCCACGTAATCGCTGTCCGAGCCGAAGGTTTCTTCGGCAACATCTTCGCCCCCGCCGGCAAAGCCTTCGGTCACATCGCCCTCGCCCTGAAGCTGGGCGAGCACCTGTTCGACCGGGCCACCGGGCACGAATTGCACAAGGGCAAAGTTGATGATGAGGATCCCCAGCAGGGTGGGAATCACCAGCAGCAATCGTCTGAGAATGTAGGCGCCCATGGGTGGTTACTTCAGCGCGCCTTTGGCCTTGAGGGCTTCGTATTTTTCCTGGTTGAACCACCAGAAATCCAGGAAGCCAAGTGCAAAGGGCGGAAGGGTCTCGGGCCGTTCGAACATGTCGTAGGCGGCAACCCAATACGCGGGCACGTGGCCCGTCATGGCCGTGATCCGTTCGTAGCGCAGTGCGCGGTCCAGCGCGGTCAGCGCGACGACCTCGTCCTCGCGGGTCGTGGTGTTCAGCGCGGCTTCGATGATCGCGTCCACCATGCTCGATCGCAGGGCGCCAGCGTTGTACGACGATACCTCGGCAGTCTTGGAGCCGAACAGCTGTTTCAACCCGGTGCCCGCGGCGGCAAAGGTCAGATACCGCGTGTTGATCATGTCATAGTCTTTATCAAGGAAGCGCTGCTGGCCCTGCGCGCTGTCGACCTCGTCGATAACAATGTCGACGCCCCAGTCCTGCAGGGTGTTCACATACCGGTCGATCATCGCCTTGCGCGTGTCGTCAAAGCTGGCGATCGACAGCATGGTCAGCTTCATCGGCTCGCCATCGGCGTTTTGCAGGCGGCCCGCGTCATTGATCGTCCAGCCTTCGCTTTCGAGGATGCGCAGCGCGCGGCGCTTGTTGCGGCGGTCGTTGGCATTGGCCGGGTTCGAGGTGTGCGGCATCACCGCTTCTTCGGTCAGGACCTCGGGGGGCACCACATCGCCCAGGCTTTGCAGCAGCTCCAGCTCCTTGCCGGTGGGCACGCCCTTGGCTTCCCACTCCTGGTACTGGGCGAAAGATACGGTTTGCGACGTCAGCCCGAATTGCAGCGATTCGGCGATCCATTCAAAGTTGACGGCCAGTTGCAGCGCCTCGCGCACACGGCGGTTGTCGAGCGGCGCGCGGAGCGAGTTCATGATCATGCCCGACACGTTGGGCGCCACACCGCTGGGGATTTCCTCGCGCGTGATGTCGCCATCCTGCGCCTTTTTGAAATCGTACCCGGTGGCCCAGCGTTTCGTGCTGCCTTCCTGGCGGAAGTTGAACACGCCGGCCTTGAAGCCTTCGAATTCGGCTGTGGCGTCGGCAAAATATTCAAACCGGACTTTGTCAAAGTTGAAGCGGCCGACGTTGGCGGGGTGGTCCCAGCCCCAGTAGTTGGGGTTGCGGACATATTCGACGTAGCGGTTGATCTCGTAATCGCCGACCACGTAGGGGCCGGAGGCCAGCGGCGATTCCAGCGAGGGCGTGTCCAGACGCTCGCCCGTGCGGGCGTACCAGTCTTCGGAAAAGATCGGCGTGCCGCCGACCTGGCTGATCAGCGACCGGCGCGAGATTTCATCGGCAAAGGTGTATTTCAGCGTGTGGTCGTCCACGACCTCGACGCCCGTGATCCGTTCGCTGACCGACCGGGCATAGCTGCGGATGCCCTGTTCAAGGAACAGGTTGTGGGTGAACGCGGCGTCCTGTGCGCGCAGGGGTGATCCGTCGGAAAAGACGACATCGTCGCGCATGTGGAACACGCAATAGGTCTTGGATTTGGGGTATTCGACCTCGCGGGCGATCAGGCAGTAGCTGTCGGTGATGCTGTCGGCGGGGGCGCCGCCACCCCAGGGCATTTCCGCGAAAAGGGCTTCGGCCACGACGCCAGCGTTCGATTCGGGGTTCCCCTTGGAGGCCCAGCGGTTGAACCCGTCAAAGGTGCCGCGTTCGCCCAGGATGATCGTGCCCCCCTTGGGCGCGTTGGGGTTCACATA
>JAHDCH010000215.1:3760-5118 GCA_020629995.1 Pseudaestuariivita sp.
CTCTTATTATTAGGGATGTAAGCTAGTTTGCGCCCCTGCCCACAATCAAGGTGAGAAATTGTGAACGGTTCGTGAACGGGGCGTGCGCCATGAAAAAGGCCGCCGCGGCGGGTGCCGGGCGGCCTGAATTCCTGGGCGTGGGGCCGATCAATCGTCGACCGAGTCGAGATAGGCGATCAGGTTTGCGCGATCTTCGGGCTTGCGCAGACCGGCATAGCTCATCGAGGTGCCCGGTGCCCACGCGCGCGGTGCTTCGAGGAAGGCATTCAGGTTCTCGGCGGTCCAGACCTCGGCCGCTTCGGTCAGTGCGCCGGAATAGCCAAAGCCGTCCACCGCGCCGATGTCGCGCCCCACGACGCCGTAAAGGTGCGGGCCTGTGCCGTTCGCGCCGTCTTCGACCTTGTGGCAGGCACGGCAGGCTCGGAACACGCCTTCGCCTTTGCCCGGATCAGCTGCAGCCAGCAGCTCGGCAAAGGGCACGGCTTCTTCTTCGGGCTCATCTTCGGTTTCGGCCTCGGCCACTTCGATCAGGTAGCCCGGGGCGTGGTCTTTGTCGCCATGGCCATGGCCGCCCACGTGATACGTATCCTCGGCCAGCGATTTGCCAAGAAGGAAGATCAGGAACGCGCCGCAAAAGGCGCCGACGATCTTGGTGAGCGTCATGGTGTCGAACATCTGGCTTGGTCCTTCGTCTCGCTGTTCGGGCGTCATGTATCCGCTTCCCTAGGGAAGGTTCAAGAGATACACACCGCGACCAAACGCCCTTTTTTGGGGCAAGGTTCCGAAAGGAGGCGCACGTGGCGCAGACAATCGCGTTTCAGGGCGCTCTGGGCGCCTACAGTCACGAGGCCTGCAGGGCGGCGCGTCCGGGCTGGGACGTGCTGCCTTGCGCCACATTTGAGGACACGATCGATGCCGTGCGAGAGGGGCGCGCGGATCAGGCGATGCTGCCGGTCGAGAACTCGATTTATGGCCGGGTGGCGGACATTCACCGACTGCTGCCCCAGTCCGGGCTGCATATCGTGGGCGAGGCGTTTGTGCGGGTGCGGATTTCGCTGCTGGCGCGGCCGGGCGTGGCGCTGGATGACGTGAAAACCGCGCGCGCCCATCTGGTGCTGCTGCCGCAATGCGCGGCCTTTTTGCGCGGGCACGGCATTGTGCCCGAGGCAGCGGCGGACAATGCCGGCGCCGCCGCGGATCTGGCAGCCGGTGGCCGCATGGACGAAGCGGCGCTGGCCTCATCTCTGGCGGCCGAGATCTATGGTCTTGACGTGCTGGCCGAGGGGATCGAGGACGAAGACACCAACACCACCCGGTTCCTGATCATGTCGCCCGAGGCCGAGATGACGCGCCGGGGC
>JAHDCH010000216.1 GCA_020629995.1 Pseudaestuariivita sp.
CGGGGCGGGTCATGACGCTTTCGGGGGGTGCGCCGGTTGCGCCACAGATGGCGAGGCGGGCCGCGCCCATCGCCGCGCCAAATTCGCCTTGCGCGGGCAGGTCAAGCGGCAGCCCAAGCGTGTTGGCAAGCGTCTGGCACCAGAACGGCGAAGCCGTGCCTCCGCCAATCGCGATCAACCGGTCCAGCTGCGCGCCGGTTGCCCTCAGCGCCTCAAGCCCGTCGCGCAGGCCAAATGCGACGCCCTCCATCACCGCGCGGGTCATGTCGGTGGCATCATGGGCAACGTCCAGCCCGGTAAAAGCTCCGCGGATGGTGCTGTCGTTGTGCGGGGTCCGTTCGCCCGACAGGTACGGCAGGAACGTGACCTGCCCCGGGCCATCCGGCGCATCCGGCAGCGCTGATGCCAGCGCGGCGGGCTTTTGCCCGGTGATCCGGCCCAGCCAGTTCAGGCTGTCCGTCGCGGCGAGCATCACGCTCATCTGGTACCAACGCCCGGGCAGCGCGTGGCAAAACGTGTGTACGGCTGTTTCCGGCATGGGCGCGCAGGTGTCCCGCGCGGCAAGAACCACACCCGACGTGCCCAGCGACACAAATCCGTCGCCTTCGGCCTTGGCGCCTACACCGCAGGCCGCCGCTGCGTTGTCGGCCCCGCCGCCTACGACCAGAACGCCCTTGGGCAGGCCCCAGTCCGCGGCCAGCGCGTCGGCGAGCGTTCCGGCGACCTCGGTGCCTTCGATCAGGCGGGGCATCTGGGCGAGCGTCATGCCTCCGGCCTCGATCAGCGTCGCCGACCAGTCTCGGGCATGCACATCAAGCCAGGCCGACCCGGCCGCGTCCGACATCTCGGCCACGGCCTCGCCGGTCAGGTGGCGGATCAGGTAATCCTTGGGCAGGTGGACCATGGCCACCTGCGCTGCGATCTGCGGCTCGTGCCGGGCGACCCAGGCCAGTTTGGGCGCGGTAAAGCCCGGAAAGACGATGTTGCCGGATGCAGCCCGCACGCCGGGTGTCGCATCCAGCGTGGCGGCTTCGGCATGGCTGCGGGTGTCGTTCCAAAGGATGCAGGGCCGCAAGGGCGCGCCCCGGTCATCGACCAGAACCGCGCCGTGCATATGCCCGGAAATGGCCAGCGCGCGCACCGCCTTGACCTCGGCGGGATGGCGCGTTGCCAGTTCGCGCATGGCGCTGTGGCAGGCGATCAGCCATGCCTCGGGGTCCTGTTCAGACCAGCCCGCATGCGGGTGGCTGACGTCATAGCCGGCCTCGGCCGCGCCCACGGCGCGCCCACCTTCGTCCACCAGCAGGACGCGCAACCCCGAGGTGCCGAGATCAAATCCCAAAAACATGTTTCCTCCCGTGTCGCCTTCAGCATGCTCTTTTTAATTCAACTGTCAAATTAAATAATCTGCATCGACTTCAAGGGTTTGCGCCCCTAGCGTCGCGTCCATGGAAACCGACAGCCGCTACAGCTGGATTCGCATGTGCGTGACGCTGGCCATCGCGTCGGTGATCAATGTCGGCATGTGGGCGATCATCATGGTGATGCCCGACGTCCAGTCCGAATTCGGCGTGACCCGGGCCGACGCGTCGCTGCCCTATACTGCGACGATGATCGGGTTCGCCCTGGGCAACATGGTAATCGGGCGCTTTGTCGACCGGTTTGGCGTGACGGTGGCTTTGGTGGGGGCGGTCGCGCTGTTCGCGTCGGCGACCGTGGCCGCGGCGCTGGCGTCTTCGATCTGGGTGATGACGGGATTGCAGTTCCTGATCGGGCTCGGCACCGCTGCGGGCTTTGGCCCCTTGATGGCGGACATCTCGCACTGGTTTCGCCGGTTTCGCGGGATCGCCGTAGCGATCGTTGCATCCGGCAATTACCTGAGCGGCGCGATCTGGCCCGTGGTGCTGTCACCTCTTCTGGCGTCGGACGGATGGCGGGCCGTGTATCTTGCCCTGGCGGTGATCTCGGTCGCGGTTGTGGTGCCGCTCAGCCTGCTGCTGCGGCGGCGGATCGGCGACGCGGCCAAGGCACAGGCCAATGCGGATGTGGCGGCCCGGTCGGGCGGAATGCAGGTGTCGCCGCGCATGTTGCAGCTGATGCTGGCCGCCGCTGGGGTGGGCTGCTGCGTGGCCATGTCGATGCCGCAGGTGCATATCGTCGCCTTGTGCGCTGATCTGGGCTTTGGCCCTGCGGTAGGGGCCGAGATGCTGTCGCTTATGCTGCTGGGCGGGGTGGTGTCACGGCTGGTGTCCGGGATGCTGTTTGACCGGCTGGGCGGGCTGGTGACGGTGCTGATCGGGTCGGCCCTGCAGTGTCTTGCCCTGTTTTTGTACCTGCCCGCGGGGGGCCTTGTTTCGCTGTATGTCGTCAGCCTTGTGTTCGGGCTGGCGCAGGGCGGTATCGTGCCGGGCTATGCGGTGATCGTGCGTGAATACCTCCCGGCCGAGGAAGCCGGTCAGCGCGTGGGCGTGGTGATGATGATGACCATCCTCGGGATGGCGCTGGGCGGGTGGATGTCAGGCTGGATCTACGATGTCAGCGGTGGCTACACACTGGCCTTCTGGAACGGCATCGCGTGGAACTTTGCCAACCTCGCCATTCTTGGCGCCTTGTTCTGGATGACGCGGCGGCCTGCGCCCTTGACGGCCTAGGACCGCCCCTCGCGCAGCCAGGCCGCCACGATCAGCGCCGAGATGATCATCAGCACCAGCCACACCGGCAGCAGGGACGCCGTTGACACCGAAACGGTTTCATAAGCGTTGCGCGGCGTCAGGCCGATCCATCCGCGCCCCGAGGCGGGCCGCCCTTCGCGCACCTCGCGGATGCGGGGCAGGCCGTCTTCGACACGGTGCACTCCCCCGCGCAGCGGCTCGAGCACCGGGGCAACCACGTCGCCGGTCGAAATGGCGGCCTCGAACTCGCGCGGGGCCGCGGGGCCAAGGCCGATGACCGTTTCATGGTCGCCTTCGGTCAGGCGGTACAGGCCGATTTCCGCGCCGGTGTGTTCGGCCTCGAACCGGCCGGGCGCGGTTTCGGTCAGGGACAGGGTGATGTCTTCGCCGCTGGGCGATGTGACGGTCACGTCGCCCACCGCTTCGCCCAGGGTGCGGCGGGTGATCCGCATGGTCTGACCCGTGGCGTCCGCGATCAGCGCTTCTTCCTCAAGGTCCGGCTCTTTCATCATCCAGTGCGCCAGACGCCGCAGCAGCTCCAGCTGCGGCCCGCCGCCTTCGTACCCGCGCGACCACAGCCAGGCCTGATCCGATCCCAGCAGCGCCACGCGTCCTTCGCCCACACGGTCCAGCAGCAGCAGGGGCGCGTCGTCCACTCCGCTCATCACCACGCTGCCCGATGTGGGCTCCAGCTCGACCTGCCGCAGCCAGCGGCCCCAGTCCTGAGGCGTGCCCAGACCTGCCGTTACCGGATGCCGTTCGCCCACGTCGGTCACCGCCGGCGAAAAGGCGCGGTCGATCACCCGCGCGGTCGGCTCGCCGGGCAAGGCCGGGCCAAGCGGCGAGCGATAGAGCGAATCCGCCGAGGCAAAGTCAGGCCCCGCGTTGATCAGCACCGCGCCGCCGCGCTCGATATAGCCGCGCACGTTGTCGAGATAGAGCGCCGGCAGGATCCCCCGCCTTTTGTAGCGGTCAAAGATGATCAGATCGAAATCGTCGATCTTGTCCAGAAACAGCTCGCGCGTGGGAAAGGCGATCAGCGACAGCTCCGACACCGGGACATTGCCGCTTTGCTTTTCCGGCGGGCGCAGGATGGTGAAATGCACCAGATCGACCGAGCTGTCGGATTTCAGCAGGTTGCGCCATGTGCGGGTGCCTGCGTGCGGCTCGCCCGACACCAGCAGCACGCGCAGCCGGTCGCGCACGCCGTTGATCTGGATCAGCGCGGTGTTGTTGCGGGTGGTCAGCTCGCCCTCGGCCTCGGGGGTCGAAAACTCGATCACGTTGCGCCCGGCGTGGGGCAGGCGCACGGGCAGGTCCACGTCTTCGCCGATGGGCATGGCAAAGCGTTGGGGCTCGGCCCCGTCCACGGCAATGTCGATCACCGTCTCAGAATCGCCGGGCGCGGCGCCGCTGTCCTCGATGCGCAGAGTCAGGGTGACCTCTTCGCCCAGAATGGCAAAGGCCGGGGCATTGCGCACCACCATGCGGCGGTCCCAGTCATCTTGGCTGCCGGTCAGCAGCAGGTGCATGGGGGCAGGCAGCGAAGGCGTGGCCTCGATGTCGTGCACCTGGCCGTCGCTGATCAGCACGATGCCAGACACGCGGGCGCGCGGCTCTTCGGCCAGCGCCTTGCCGATTTCGGTCATGGCCTGCGTGCCCAGGTTCTCGGTCCCGTTGCGGATGTCGACGCGGCGGACACGGGTGCCTTCGCGCGCCTCCAGCTGCGCGATCAGCGCTGTTGCCGCCTCGTCGGTCTGGTCCGGGCGATCCGCCAGCGCCTGACTGTCGGACGCGTCCACTGCGACGATCACGATGTCGTCCAGCGCCGCGCGGTTTTCGCGTTGCAGCGCGGGCTGCGCGATCGCGCCCAGCAGGGCCGCCCCGGCCAGAGCCCGCAGCGCCCAGCCCGACAACCCGCGCCACAGCGCCAGCCCCAGCCCGACAAGCAGCAGCACGGCCAGCGCGATCAGCACCGCCATGGGCAGCATCGGGTCAAAGATGATCGTGCTGGTCATTGGCCCAGCCTTTCCAGCAGCGCGGGCACGTGCACCTGATCGGATTTGTAATTGCCGGTCAGCACATGCATCACAAGGTTCACGCCAAAGCGGTAGGCCATCTCGCGCTGACGTTCGCCGGCAAAGCCGCGGCCCACGGGCAGCATGGGCCGCCCGTTTGCGTCGCGCGCCCAGGCTCCGGCCCAGTCATTGCCGCCGATGATCACCGGGGTCACCCCGTCATTGAGGTTGCGAAACGGCATGCCTTCGATGGTTTCGGCGTCGGGCGGGGCCGCCTCGACCCAGACCTCGCGCCCTTGATGGCGGCCGGGGAAATCGTTCAGCAGGTAGAAGGTGCGCGTCAGGACGTGGTCGCCGGGCACCGGCTCCAGCGGCGGGATGTCCAGCGTGCGCGC
>JAHDCH010000217.1 GCA_020629995.1 Pseudaestuariivita sp.
CGGTGCTGGATGACGGCACGATCCCCGACCGGCGCGGATCGATCACCGTTGATGACGAAGGCACGCCTTCGGCGCGCAATGTGCTGATCGAGGACGGCGTTCTGGTCGGCTATATGCAAGACAGGCAAAACGCGCGGCTGATGGGCGTGGCTCCTACGGGCAACGGGCGGCGCGAAAGCCACGCACACCCGCCGATGCCGCGCATGACCAACACCTACATGCTGGGCGGCGACACCGCTCCGGGTGATATTGTCGCCGACCTCAAGGACGGGATCTATGCCGTGGGCTTTGGCGGCGGGCAGGTCGACATCACCAACGGCAAATTCGTCTTTTCTTGCACCGAGGCCTACCGCGTGCAAGACGGCAAGGTGGGCGCGCCGGTCAAGGGCGCCACGCTGATCGGCGATGGCGCGACGGCCCTGACCAGGATCCGCGCCATCGGCAACGACATGTCGCTGGACCCCGGCATGGGCAATTGCGGCAAGGCAGGCCAGTGGGTGCCCGTGGGTGTGGGTCAGCCGACGCTGATGATCGATGGTCTGACCGTCGGCGGGTCCGGCTGATCGGGGCATGGCTGGGCACCTGCCCCGGCATCGTGTGTGCGCAGCATTTGGTTTTACCGCTCGTTAACCGACTCACCGTAAAGCTGATTTTGCAGCAAGCGGAGCCGGAGATGACCGAGGAACCAGTTTCTTCCACTCACCCCCTAATCCCACCCACCACGGAAGACGACCGGTTGTCGTGGATCCGCTTGCTGCGATCACGCAGGGTGGGGATCGCGACGTTTTACCGGCTGTTGGCGGATCACGGCACGGCCGCTGCGGCCCTGGCGGCCCTGCCGGGCATCGCCGCCGCCGCGGGCGTCGAAAATTATGAACCCTGCCCCCCCAAGGTCGCGCTGGCCGAGGCGCGGCAAGCCCGCGCCGCCGGGGCGCGGATGATCTGCCGGGGCGAGGCATTGTATCCCCCTGCCTTGGCCGAAATCGCGGATGCGCCGCCCTTTGTCTGGGCGGTGGGCGCGCCAGACCTTTTGACTCGCCCGATGGTGGCTCTGGTTGGGGCGCGCAACGCATCTTCGCTGGGCACGCGCATGGCGCGCACGCTTGCGCGTGGGCTGACCGAGGCAGGCTGCGTTGTCGTCTCGGGCCTTGCGCGCGGGATCGACACGGTCGCCCACCACGCAGCGCTGGACGGCGGCACCCTTGCGGTGATGGCCGGTGGCGTCGACATCCGGTATCCGGCCGAAAACGCAGGCCTTGCGGCCGAAATTGCGACCAAGGGCCTGTTGCTGAGCGAGCAGCCCATGGGCCTGAGCCCGATTGCCCGGCATTTCCCGACGCGCAACCGCATCGTTTCGGGCCTGTCGCGCGCGGTCGTCGTGGTCGAGGCCGCGCCTCGGTCCGGCAGCCTGATCACCGCGCGCTGCGCGCTTGATCAGGGGCGCGAGGTGCTGGCTGTGCCGGGCCATCCTTTTGATGCGCGCGCGGGTGGGTGCAACATCCTGATCCGCGACGGGGCGACGCTGGTCCGCTCGGCCGAGGATGTGATCGAAGCGCTTGGGCCGCTGGTCGCCACGCAGACTCTAAGGCACATGCCAACACCGGACACCAATCTCCCGCCACAAAGGCAGCCGCGCCCGCGCGACCTGCCCACGACGGCGGCCTTGCACAGCCAGATCCTGAGCCGGCTGGGTCCTGCGCCGGTGGCCGAAGATCAGCTGCGCCGCGACCTTGGCGTGCCTGCACCCGTTCTGTCGCCGGCCCTGACCGAGCTTGAACTGACCGGCGAGGTGGAACGCCAGCCGGGCGGGCTTGTGACAAAACCGTCTTGACCGGCGCGCAAGGACTAGCGGCAGGCGTCCGGCACAACCGGCTGCCAGACCGCGCACAGATCCGGCGCCGCGTACCAGACATCCGTCGCGCCCAGCTCCCAGAACTGGGCGACCCATGTGTCGCCCGACCGCACATACAGCGCCTGAAGCGTGGTGCCGTCCATGATCTGCGGATCGAGGACGCCGCGCGCAAAGCCCGGGGTGCCGCGGATGTCGATCCCGGCGCCGCCGGGGCGGCGCGCCTCGAGCGATGCAAACCCAAGGTCGCCCGCAACCCGAAGATCATGCACCAAAAAGACCACGGGCGCGCCCAGCAACCATTCCGCATGCGGGCGCAGTGCGTCCATCATGGCGCTGCGGTCAGCCGATCCGCGCGCCGGCTCTTGATAGGTGGCCGCGCCCTCGGCCCGCGCCTTGGACGCACAAACTACACAGGCCATCATCGCCACGCATGTCAGAGCCTTTATCATCGCGTCCCCATCGCCTCTCACTGCCGCGAAGATGGTCGCACCGGGCGCGCTTTCCAAGCAAAACTGACGTCGGCGTTTGACATTCTCCCCTTGCAGCGCACATCGTCCGCATCCATATCGCCTCAAACATTGACCAGCCGAGGACCGCTATTTCATGCCCGTTGTCGTTGTCGAATCCCCGGCCAAGGCCAAGACAATCAACAAATATCTCGGGTCGGACTACACCGTCCTGGCATCCTATGGGCACGTGCGCGATCTGCCGCCCAAGGATGGCTCGGTCGACCCTGACGACGGATTTGCCATGACCTGGGAGGTCGGCAATGACAGCAAAAAACACGTCAAGGCCATCGCGGACGCGCTGAAAGACGACAACGCCCTGATCCTCGCCACCGACCCCGATCGCGAGGGCGAGGCGATCAGCTGGCACCTGCAGGAAGCCCTGACCAAGCGCCGCGCGATCAAAAAGGACACCGACGTCAAACGCGTGACCTTCAACGCGATCACCAAGGCCGCCGTCACCGAAGCGATGCAGAACGCACGCCAGGTCGACATGCCGCTGGTCGAGGCGTATCTGGCGCGCCGCGCGCTCGACTATCTGGTGGGCTTCAACCTGTCGCCCGTCCTGTGGCGCAAACTGCCCGGCGCACGGTCTGCGGGCCGGGTGCAATCGGTCTGCCTGCGCATCATCGTCGAGCGCGAAATGGAGATCGAGGCCTTCAATCCGGTCGAATACTGGAGCGTGAAGGCCCTGCTTGAGACACCGCAGGGCAAGCCGTTCGAGGCGCGCCTGACCGTTCTGGGCGGGCAAAAGCTGGACCGGATGAGCCTGGAAAGCGCCAGCGCCGCCGAGCTGGCGGTGCAGGCCGTGACCTCGCGCGCGCTGCACATCAAGTCGGTCGAGGCAAAACCGTCGATGCGCAACCCGTCGGCGCCCTTCATGACCTCGACCCTGCAACAGGAAGCCAGCCGCAAGTTCGGCTTTGGCGCACGCCAGACCATGAACGCGGCCCAGCGTTTGTACGAGGCGGGGCACATTACATATATGCGGACAGACGGCATCGACATGGCGCCCGAGGCCGTGCAGGCCGCGCGCGACGAGATCGGCCGCCGCTATGGCGACGCCTACGTCCCCGGCAAGCCACGCGAATACAAGAACAAGGCCAAGAACGCGCAAGAAGCACACGAGTGCATCCGCCCCACGGACATGTCCAAGGATCCCGCCAGCCTCAAAATCTCTGAAGGCGATCAGCAGCGGCTCTACGATCTGATCTGGAAGCGCACAATCGCCTGCCAGATGGAGGCCGCGCGGCTGGAACGCACAACCGTCGACATCGCGTCGGATGATGCGCAGGTCGGCCTGCGCGCAACCGGTCAGGTCGTCAAGTTCGACGGCTTTCTCAAGGTCTACGAAGAGGGCCGCGACGAGCCGCAAGGCGAAGACGACAAACGCCTGCCCCAGATCACTCAGGGCGATCCGGCGGCCTTTGCCAAGGCATCGCTGTTCGACGAATTTGCCAAGGCGGGCGAAAAGGCCGCGGCGCAAAGCGCATCGCTGATCGACGACGCCCCCAAGGGCGGGATGCAATCGAACGGCGCGGCAATCCTGGCACCCAACGAAAGCGTCCTGGCGCTGCAGCACCACACTCAGCCCCCCCCGCGCTACACCGAGGCCACGCTGATCAAGCGGATGGAAGAGTTGGGCATCGGGCGTCCGTCGACCTATGCCTCGATCGTTACCACGATCCAGGACCGCGAATACGTCCGCAAGGAAAACAACCGTCTCTTTGCCGAAGACAAGGGCCGGATCGTCACGATCTTTTTGCTCAATTTCTTCCGTCAGTACGTGGGCTACGAATTCACCGCCGAGCTCGAGGAAAAGCTGGACCACGTCAGCGCGGGCGAGGCAGACTGGCAACGCGTGCTGACCGATTTCTGGACCGAATTTTCCGCCACGGTTGCGGATACGTCCGAGCTGCGCATCACCGAAGTGCTCGACAAGCTGGATGCCGCGCTGGCGCCCCAGCTGTACCCTGCGCGCGAGGATGGCAGCGATCCGCGCCAATGCCCGCTGTGCGGTGAGGGCCAGTTGCACTTGAAAACCTCGCGCACCGGCGGGTTCATCGGCTGCGGACGCTATCCCGAATGCCGCTATACCCGCCCCATCAGCGGCGACGCCGACGCCGAGAGCGACAAGGTGCTGGGCACCGATCAGGGCGACGAGATCACCCTGCGCTCGGGCCGCTTTGGCCCCTATGTGCAGCGCGGTGAAGTCACAGAAGAGAACAAGAAGCCCAAGCGGACGTCGCTGCCCAAAGGCTGGCAAAAGGACGAGATTGACCTGGAAAAGGCTCTCAAGCTGCTCGAATTGCCGCGCCATGTGGGGGATCACCCGTCGGGCGGGCGGATCACGACCAACCTGGGCCGCTTTGGCCCCTACATCATGCACAAGCTGCCCGGCGGCGACGAAAAGCCGGTCTATGTCACCATCAAGGACCCGATGGAGATGTGGGAGATCGGGATGAACCGCGCGGTCGAGCTGATCGACGACAAACGCGCCAATCCGGGGCGCGGGCGGCGCGGCGCGGCCAAACCGCTCAAAGAGCTGGGCGAGCATCCCGACGGTGGCGGCGCGGTGGGCGTCTATGACGGCCGCTACGGGCCTTATGTCAAATGGGACAAGATCAACGCCACGATCCCCGACGGGACCGAGCCGGCGGATGTGACGATGGACATGGCCGTCAAGCTGATCGCCGA